>JAHHTB010000226.1 GCA_020024855.1 Fusobacterium sp. | reverse complement strand
AAAAATTAATTGAAAGATGCTTCTATTAAAAATATTATAAAATCTCAAGAATAAATACAAAAATGTCTTATGGTCAAGAAAATAATTATAAAGATATTAAAGAACTAAAATAGCAATAGAAGAATATATAGGCTATTACAACAACAAAAGAATTAAAAAGGATTAACTCCCACAGTATACAGGAATCAATCCTTATTAATCAATAATTAAAGCCACTACATCCCTTTCAGTCTTTAACTAAACAATCAAATATATAAGATTATTTATCTTCTCTAATTCTAACTTTCATTCTTTCTTTGACGTTTTTTTAATAAAATACCACACATTGTACTTATTAAAGCAACTCCTGAAGTATATAGTCCAACATAAACTGTATTTCCATTTCCATAAGTTATTAATACAGTACAAATTGTAGGAACTAGTCCAGCCACTAAAAAACTAGGAACATGATAAACAAAAGATATTCCAGAATATCTAACTTCTGTTTCAAAGCAAGAAGACCATAAAGAACTAATTACTGCCCACATCATATTGTAAGCAATAACCCAACCTAAAATTATTGCTATACTTATTATTAAAATATTTCCATTACTTTTTTCTATTACTTTTAATGCAGGAATTGTACCAAAAGCCGCTAATAGACCAGCTATTACAAAAGTTTGAGCATTTCCTAATTTATGTGCACACCATCCACCAAATAATATAAATGGTACTTCAAATATACAAACAATTAAAACTATTAAATATACACTGTGTAAATTCATATTAAGCCATTTAACACAATATGATAATATCCAAACAAGAAATACATTATAAAATGTTCCCTCTATCCAACGAGTTCCACACCCTAATAACAATGTCTTCCAATAATTTTTTATCATATAAATAAATCCTATCTTCTGTTTTTTATTTTCTGCTTCTGCTGCTTCTAATTTAGCTTGAGCTTTTTTATAATCTTCTGTTTCCATCATTTTACCTTTTTGTTTTACAACTATTAAACTTAAAATTACTGCTGCTAAAAATGGTATTCTCCATCCCCAAGAAAAAAAAGCTTCCTCTGAAAGAAATAAATACGGAATCTCTAACATAATCGTTGATAATGCTAATCCTAATGGAACTCCTAATTGTGGAATTGCTGAATAAAATGCTCTTTTATTTTCTGGAACATTTTCATATGCCATTAAAATACTTCCTCCCCATGTCCCTCCTCTTCCAAAACATTGTCCTAAACGCATTAATTGTAATACAATTACAACCCATAATCCTGCTGTAATAGGACTTGGTAAAATTCCTATTATTGAGGTTGAAATTCCCATTGTTAATAATGAAGCATACATAGTTGCTTTTCTTCCCTTTTTATCTCCTATATGTCCAAAAAATATTGCTCCAAAGGGACCTGCTATATATCCGATTGCAAATGACATATATGATAAAATTAATGCTGTAGTTCCATTTCCCACTCCTGAAAAAAATACTTTATAAAATACTATTCCTGCTGCTGTTCCATACAATAAAAAACAATACCACTGTACCATACTTTCAAATAATGTAATAGTTACTATTTTCTTAAAATCCTTTCCCATTTAAAATCCCCTCCTAAAACTTTATTTTCTAGTATATACTATAATTTTAAACTATTTTTTAATGAAGCTATTTCTATAGTTATTATTTTTCTCCATCATAATATTTAAATGGCCAAGGACCAGAATAACTAGCCTTACCAGGTATAATTACATAATGTGTATTTATTGTCTCTTCTTGTAAGTCATGTATTAAATATGCAGGATTTCCTAAAAAGAATCTATCTCCACCACCTTTATAATTATTTAATTTCTCTTCTTCAGTTACATCTAACCCCTCTTTTGTTCTAAAATCTATTTCCATTAACATAGCTACAGGAGGACAAGTAACACATGGTATATTTTTCCAAATTGTAAATATTCCTGTATGCATATGTCCACAACATAATCTGACATTTTTATGTTTATTTAATATCTCAGCAAATCTATTAGCATTTTCAAATCCTTCATCCATTGCCGATAGTCCTGATACAAATGGAGGATGATGAGTAAATACTAATGTTGGTTTTTCTGGATATTCTTCTATCTTTTTCTCTAACCATTTTGCTACTCTATCTTCTAATCCACCAAAATGACACTCAGGTTTACTTGTATCAACTACTATAATCTGTATTGGATACTTATCTATTGTGTAACAAATAAATGGCTCTATTCCTTTTTCTACAGGAGCACTTTTTTTAAAAAATTCTAAAAAGAACTCTCTTTTATCATGATTTCCTGGTAATATAAAATATGGACATGGTAATTTCTCTAAATTTTTAAATATTAACTCATAACCTTCCTTTGTTCCACCATCAGCTAAATCTCCTGTTATAATAAAAAGTTCTGGCAAATCAGATTTTCTCATTTTATTAAAATACTCAATTGTCTGATTTAAAGCCAAAATTGTATCTGCTTTATGAAAAGATAATTTCCCATCACCTCTTAAATGAAAATCTGAAAGTTGTACTATTCTCATAAAAACCTCCTTAATTTAATTATATTATTGTTTTATTAAAAAAATAATGTTATAATTAATATATTTTATATATATAAACAATACAAAAAGGTTTATTATTAAAAAAAATATTCTTTATCAATTCAGATATTACTATATAGTGTTATAG
>JAHHTB010000225.1 GCA_020024855.1 Fusobacterium sp. | reverse complement strand
TTTTGTGTTATAATGAAAAGTGAGATTGTTTTAGGAGGATATATTTATGAAAAAAATTTTTAAGTTAACACTTAGTCTTTTTTTAATTATTTCTAGTATAGCTATGGCTTGTACTGGTATTACTATAAAAACAGAAGATAAGAAGATAATTCAAGGAAGAACTATTGAATATGGAGAGGGAAATTTAAATAGTAAGTTGATAATTTCTCCAAGAGGAAGAGAATTTCAATCACTAACAACTGAAGGAAAATTAGAAGGGCTTAAATGGAAAGCAAAATATGGTTTTGTTGGGGCATCACTTATAAATGATATGTTTATAGGGGAGGGAATAAACGAAGCTGGACTTAATGCTGGACTTTTCTATTTTCCACACTATGGAAGTCTTTCGAAATTTGAAAAGAAAAATGCAAGTAAATCTCTTGTAGATATGCAATTTGTAAGCTGGATACTTTCAAACTTTTCAACTGTTGAAGAGTTAAAGAAAGAATTAAAAAACATAAAGATTGTAAATATTGTTGCTGATGAAAATGGAAATCCATTACCTACTGCTCATTGGAGAGTAGGAGATGTAAATGGTGGAAATATTATTATAGAAATTGTTAATAATGGAGAAGTAAAAATCCATGATAACAAAGTTGGAGTAATAACAAATTCACCTGATTATGAATGGCATGTAAAAAATCTAAATAACTATATAAATGCTTATGCAGGAAATGCAAAAAATTATAATATGAATGGACAAGAGATATTTTCTTTTGGTGCAGGAACAGGGGCATTAGGACTTCCTGGAGATGTAACTCCACCATCAAGATTTGTAAGAGCTTTTTATTATCTTTCAACAATAAAGCCAATTACAAATAGTAAAGAGGGAGTGGGAGAGGCATTCCATATTTTAAATAACTTTGATATTCCAATTGGTGTAGAATATTCAAAAGAGCACAAACAATATATACCAAAAGATTTACCAAGTGCAACTCAATGGACTGCTATAAGTAGTTTAAATGACAGAGAATTTTATTATAAGACAATGTATAATAGTCAAATTAGAAAAGTGGATTTAAAGAAAATAGATTTTACAAAAGTGGAATACAAAGCTCTTCCATTAGATGAAAAACCTGAAGAAAGTATTAAAGAATTAATTTTTTAAGAGGTAAGTTTATGGAAATAAAAATTACTAGAAAGAGAATAAAAAATATAATAATAAGGGTGAATGAAAGGGGAGAAGTGTTAGTTTCAGCCCCTTTAAGAGTACCAAAATATTATATTGAAAATCTTATTAAAGAAAAAGAAGAATGGATAAGAAAAAAAATAGCTCTAGTTAAAAATAGAAAAGAAAAAGTAAAAACAAATACTTTTAATGATGGAGAAATATTTATATATCTTGGAAAAGAATATCTAATTGAAATAAAAAAATCTGAAGAAGAATATTGTAAGTTAGAAAATGATAAATTTATAATTTATTTACAAAAAAATAGCCAAGAAAAAAGAAAGGCTTTAATAAGCAGATGGGTGTATGAGAATTTTAATTCCTATATGTTAAAGAGAACTTTAGAAATAGGAAAAAAAATAGGATATAAACCTAATGCAATAAAGTTTAGAGAGATGAAAACGAGATGGGGCTCTTGTAATTCCTTGACTAAAAGTATAACCTATAATTACAGATTATACGATAAACCTATTGAGGTAATTGATTATGTAATTTTACATGAATTATCTCATATACCATACCCACATCATCAGAAAAGTTTTTGGGATTTTGTAGAGAGATATATGCCTGATTGGAAAAAAAGAAGAGAGCTTTTAAAAGGAGTTTAATAAATGAAAAGTCAATTAAAAAGTTTGATATTAATGATAATTTTAGGTATAGGTGTTATAGGAGTATATAAATATACAGAGAAACCAAAAGAGATAAATATAAAGATGATAAATTCAAATAATTATTCATCAACTCTTTCACAGGAAGAAAAAAATAGGCTAGATGGAATTACTTCTGCCTCAATAATTATTTCAAAAGATATTTTAGAGTATATTCCAAAAGGCTTTACAAATTCAGATAAGAAAAAGGCTCTTGTAGTTGTGGGAGAGCCAAGAAAAAATTCTGTTATGTATGATATGGTTTATACAACAATGAGATATTTAGAAGAAAATAACATAGAGGTGGAATTAAGAGATTTATATGATATGAATTGGAGCCCTGTTCTTCATTCAGATGAATTTTATTATCAGAAAGATGGAATAGGAAAACCAACTGAAGATGTGGCAAAGGAACAAGAATTTGTAAAAAGAGCTGATTATATAATTTTTATGTATCCAAATTGGCATGATACAGATACTGCAATAGTAAAAGGATATAAAGAGAGAGTTTTTGCAAGAAAATTTGCTTATGATATAAATGAAAATGGTCCTGTTGGACTTTTAAAAGGAAAAGGAATGTTTACTATAATGAATTGTGGTTACCTAGGTGGTGGTAGAGGATTTATAGGGGACGGAGTTGGAATAGAAGATGAAAAATGGGATAGATATATGAATGCTTATAAGGTTTTTGATGATGACACAGGAAATTGGTGGGGAATGGAAAATCTAGGTAGATTTATGAATGACAGATACCCTAAACCTAACTCTACAAATTATAAAAATGATTTGGAAAAATTGAGAGAGGATTTAAAATCATATCTTTTTAAAACTTTTATTAAAAAATAAAGCTTAGTAAGGAACTATTAAAGAAAAAAATAATAGTTCCTTATTTTTTTATAAAA
>JAHHTB010000224.1 GCA_020024855.1 Fusobacterium sp. | reverse complement strand
TCTTCACCGAATTTAACCTCTGTACCTTTTTCAACTAAGACTTTGTAATCCTCTACTTCTCCTGTACTTGCCATTCCAACAGGTTCTTTTATTTCATTTTGATTTACAGCATATCTTATTCTTAATATTCTCTCTTCTGATGTACCTATATTTTTCAATACATCTTTTAAATCAAAAGCAATATCAGTAGTTCCTTCTTTTATTTCTATTGGATTGTTTTTATTTACAACTTCTGAAATAGCATTTACATCTGTTCTTAATTGTATTGGTATTGAATCTTCCCACTTGTCAGTAGCTGTATTTCCCTTACTTAACCAAGCATTGATATATCCTTTGTGAGTTACTGATACAGTTATCTTGTTTGTTAAGTTGTCATAGATAATATTTACATCTTTACCTTCCACAAATTTTTTATCAAAAATAACTCCATCATTATCATCTGAATTATTTGGTCCATCTTCTGATGTTATTACATTTCCTAATATTGCTGGATGTGTCCAAGTTGCTCTTGTTATTCCTGATGTAATATAGTGTCTTGCATCTGTTGTTGCATTATAACTTCCTACAAAATTATCTCCATAATCTTGTTTCATTAGTTCAACACTTACTCTATGATTTAAGTTTTCTTCTTTAGCAGTTTCTTTTGGAAGTTCAATAGTTGGTTCTACTTCATCATATACCAATTTATCTTGAATATATGATTTACCATCTTTGAAATCTTCTCCAGTTACTCTAAATTTAACCTTAAATGTAAAGTCTGATTTAGGTTTTACAGTTTTTAATTTTATTAAATACTGATTTGCTTCAATAATTTTACTATCCATTATAGGAGTTATTGATTCAATTTCTCCAGTGTCAGTAGTAACAATCTCAAAGTCCTTACCATTATATGCACCTTTAACTAATGTATTTAGATTACTCTTGAAAATAATCTTTTTATTCTTTTGAACATCATTTACAAAGTTTTTAACTGTTATTGTATGTTCTATTATCTCATTTGGTGCAAAGTATCCATCTCTATCTCCTAAAGATTTATCACCATGTTCTTCACAAGGTACTCCTAAATCTAAAGGTGTATATTTAGCATTTTCAACCTTTCCATCACCAAACATAACGTCCATTCCAGTTTGAATTATAACTTTGTAATCTTCTACCTCACCAGTTAAAGCTGTTTGTTCTGGTTCTTCTAAATCTTTTTTATGAACTGCATATTTTACTCTTAGTACTCTTTCTTCGCCATTTGTAGCTTTTAATTGTGGCACTATAAAGCTAATATGATTGTCTTTATTTGCTTTTACTTCATAAATATTAGTTTCCACTGTTTCAGTTTGAGAATTTTCATCTTTTGGTTTATTAAGTGGAATATTATATTTTTTATCTGCTCCTAAACCATCACTTAACCATAATGCAATATAACCGTTATGAGTTGCCTCTACTTTAATACTATTTCTCATATCAGAGTAAATTATATTTCCTGTTTCAGCTAGATTTTTTGCATCTGGTTTAACTTCACCAAAAGTAACACCATCATTATCATCTGAATTTTTTGGTCCTTCTTCTGCTGTAACTATTTTTCCTAAATAAGCTGGATTTACAGTTCCAGAAGTAATGTAATGTTTATCTTCTTTTTCAGTAAATTTACCTACAAAATTTTCTCCATAATCTCTTAACATAGGAACATCTTTTTGTGCTAACTGAATATTTGTTACTTTATCATAAGCTTTTTGAATGAAATGCCAAGCTTTATCTTTTGTATTTCCATCTGTAACCTCAGTCATATTTTCAGAAGTAATTTTTACAAGATAAGTTAATCTTAAAGTTTCTCTTCCTTGAATTTCTTTAATTTTTATAGTGTATTCACTATATGATTTACTATTACCTGGTACCATTACCCCTTTAACTGAAATTATATTATTAATCTCAGCTGTCTTATCTTTTTCCTCTTTTACAGATTCTTTTGAACTATCATTATCTGATAAATCAATGTTTCTTGTAATACTTACAAGTTTTACTTTATCATCAGTAATTACTCCATTATTTATTCTTAATTTAAGTTCTTGGTTTTCTTGAGTTAATTTAGATAGGTTTGTAAATGTTACTGTTTGTAACACGTATTCACCAAGTCCAATATTTCCATCATTAGTTCCTACCATATTAGTTTTTAAAGATTTATAATTTTCTTTATTTAAACCAATTTCATTTGCTGTCATTAACTTATCAAGTGAATTTTCATCAACAGGAACTCCTAAATCTATTGTCTTTTCAAAATTAACTTCAAATCCTGGAATTAATTTTACCTTATAATCTTCAACCTCTCCAATCTTATTATATCCCTCTGCTCCATTATCATTTTGTAATAATGAATATCTTGCTCTTAATATAAATGTTGGATTTTGACTATATGAGTAACTTCTATTTCCAATATTATTTGTTCCAAGTTTATTATCAATTAAAACTGATAATTGATTTTCTTCTTGTAATGGAGTTACTTTTTTATTTACTTCAAATAAAGATTTTTCTCCTAAAGATGTTGCATAATTATTTGATAATTCTTTCCATGATTTTTTATTAATATCTGATAACCATAATCTTACATATCCATCTTGTGATGGTAAAACAGGAATTAGGTTTTTGAAATTATTATAAAGAACTATTGTACCTTCTGTATTTGTTAAAGGTGCTATTTCTTTGTCTTTAAATTCATTATCTCCACCTACTGTAACACCACTGTATTTTGGAAGAAGTAATCCATTATCTACTGAAAATTCATCTT
>JAHHTB010000223.1 GCA_020024855.1 Fusobacterium sp. | reverse complement strand
TTTTTCAAGCATAATTTCGTCAAAAGTTTTTCTTTTTCTTGCCATTTCTCTCAAGAAGATTTTTATTTTATCTTTTTCACCACTTTCAAGTTCCATTTCAAAATTAGAATAAAGTTCAATTCTCTTTATTCCTAAAATATGACTTATTACTTTTTCACTTTCAAGTCTAGGTTTTGAAAAGGAGTATTTTTCTAAATACTCCTTTGAAAATTCTATTATTTCTAAAAGCCTCATAGATTACTCCGCTATGCTTTTTAATTTTTCAGCCTGATCAAATGTTGTAAGAGCATCTATCATCTCTTCCAAATCTCCATCTAAAAATGCTTCTAGTTGGTAAACAGTATATTTGATTCTGTGATCAGTAATTCTTCCTTGTGGGAAGTTATATGTTCTTATTTTTTCAGATCTAGCTCCACTTCCAACTTGAAGTTTTCTTTCATTTTCAACTTGAGATCTTTGTTTTTCACATTCAATTTCATAAAGTTTTGAAAGAAGGTGTTTCATTGCTTTTTCTCTATTTTTTAGCTGAGATCTTTCATCTTGACATTGAACAACTATACCTGTTGGAAGATGTGTAATTCTTACTGCTGAGTCAGTCATGTTTACGTGCTGTCCCCCAGCTCCTCCAGATCTATAAGTATCAATTTTAAGTTCAGATGGATTTATTGAGTTGATTTGTTCAACTTCATCAACTTCAGGAAGAACTGCTACTGTTGCAGTAGAAGTATGAATTCTTCCAGCTGCTTCTGTTGCAGGAACTCTTTGTACTCTATGTACTCCAGATTCATATTTAAGTTTAGAGTATGCTCCTTGTCCTCCAATCGAGAAAACAACCTCTTTTATTCCACCAATTCCAATTTCTTGAAGTTCAATAACTTCAACTTTCCATCTATGTCTTTCAGCGTATCTTACATACATTCTATAAAGATCACCAGCGAAAAGTGCAGCTTCATCTCCTCCAGCTCCACCTCTTATTTCAATAATAACGTTTCTATCATCGTTAGGATCTTTTGGAAGAAGAAGAATTCTTAATTCGTCCTCAAGTCCAGGAAGTTTTTCTTCTATTTCTTTCATCTCTTCTTGCATCATTTCTTTCATATCAGGATCTTTTTCAGATTTTATATTTTCTTTTATAAATTCTAAATCATCAACAAATCCTTTATATTCATTATATTTTTCAACAAGTGGAGTGATTTCATTTAATGCTTTATTGTATTCAATCATTTTTTTTGTGTCGCTAGCCACTTCAATAGTTCCTAAAAGATGTGTAAGTTCTTCATGTCTTTTTACAACTTCATCTAATTTTCCAAACAATTATTTCAACTCCTTATACCTATAATTTAACTTATAAATTATATCATAATCTCAAATCAATTACAATATATCGTATTTTTGGAAAAAATAAAAAGATTATAATTTAAATTATAATCTTTATCTTAAAACATAATAAAATTATTTTCCATTAGAAGTAGAAGTTAAATTTCCGTTTTTATTTTGTCTGGTAGCTTCCAATCTTCTAATTGCAATCTCTCTAGCTTTTAAATATTGCTCTTGATTAATATATTTTTGAGCTTCGTATTGAGATTTTATTCTTTCTTTTAAAATTTCTGCTTCTATTTTCCCAATTTGTCCTGTTAATTCTTCAATTTTGCTCCAATTTTTTTCAACACCCTCAAGAATACATTTATTTATTTCAAGTTCCTTACTTCTTCTATCTAAGATTAAATAATCATATCTATTTTTAGAGTTTTTTATAATTTCTTTTGCTTTTATAACATTTTCTTTAGATACTCCAACTTGAGCAAAGTCTTTATCAGTTATAACTCCAAGACTTTCTGTTTCATTAGCTATAAGAACACTTCCTAAAATTAAACCACAAACTATAGTATATATTTTTCTCATGTCTTTCCTCCGTTATACTTGCATATTCATTATGAAGTATTCATCTGTTTTAATTTCTTTTTGTTCTTGCTCTATTGAGTTTTTACTAAAGAAATTATCAATAGACTCCATGTTATTTTTTAAAGTTTTTTCTCCAGTTTCAACTACAAAATTCTTTACTTGATCAAAATCTTGAACATTTCCAGTTGGCATAAAATTATATATTGATCCTGCAAAAACTCCAATTATAAAAATAGAAATAGATAAATAAGATTTTCTCTTATTTTTTTTCTTTTCCTCTTCTAGTAATGCTTTATATACATTCACTCTAACTCTTTCCTTTGGTGACATTTTTAATCCTCCTCCAAACTCTTTAGTGCTTTGTAATATATTGATTTTATAGTTGATATATTTCTATCTTTCATCTTAGAGATTTCTCTTAATTTATAACCATAAACATCTTTTAACACAACTATCTCTCTTTCTTCCCTTGATAATTTTTTCAAATTTTCTTCAACAATCATACTTCCGTTGAGATCTTCATTGTCAGCTATATTTAAAATTTCCTCATTTAGTTCTAAATCAATTTTCTTCTTCCTGAAGAAGTCATAAGTTTTATTAATCGCTATCCTATATATCCATGTATATATTTTACTGTCTGCCCGAAATTTATGAAGGTTTTTATAAACACTTATAAATACTTCTTGAGCGATATCTTCTGCATCTTCTGGATTTTTAACTGAACTGAGAATTTTGTAATATACTCTGTCAAAATACTCATCATAGATTTCATCAAAATCCATAAATTCCCCTTTAAATTATAAAATTTTCTAATATTTAAGAATATATTTCTAAATATTTTTACCCTATTTGACCTTAAAACTTTCAAAAAAGTTAAAAAATAATTATA
>JAHHTB010000222.1 GCA_020024855.1 Fusobacterium sp. | reverse complement strand
AATATGCTTGGGAAGAACTTACTCCTCTTCATGTATATATAAATGCAGATATTTATGGGCAGATTGGAACATTCAAAGATGATATGGGGCTTGGACAATATTGGGAAGCTATAAGTGGTTATGTTCACTACATTTCTCCTATGATGTATCCTAGCCATTATATAAATGGTGCATACGGACTTCCTGTTCCTGATGCAGAACCATATAAAACAATTTATTACTGTACTCTTGATTCTATAAATAGAAATGAAAATATTGATAATCCTGCCCAAATAAGACCATGGATACAAGATTTTACTGCTAGATGGGTTAAAGGACATATAACTTATGATGTAAAAGCAATAAATGCACAAATAAAAGCTCTTGAAGATTTAGGGATTCACGAATATCTTCTATGGAGTCCTAGTAATAAATATCACATGGAGAAAATTACCAAATAATTTATTTAAATCTAGAACTTAAAAATTAAAAATAGAACATAATAAAAAAAAGAGAGGATAACTCTCTTTTTTTATTTTAATATTATGTATTTTATGGTATAATTAACTCTGACTTATAGAATGGAGTTGATTTCTTGAACGGAATTATTAATGTTAATAAACCAAAAGGTATTACATCTTTTGATGTTATAAGAAAATTAAGAAAAATTTTATCCATAAGAAAAATAGGACATACAGGTACACTTGATCCTCTTGCTGAGGGAGTTTTACTTGTATGTGTAGGAAAAGCTACAAAACTTGCACAAGATATTGAAGCACATTCAAAAGAATATATTGCTGGTTTTGAACTTGGATATAAAACTGATACCTATGATATTGAGGGAGTAACTGTTGATAAAAAAGAAAATTTTTCTGTAACTTTAGAAGAACTTTCAGAAGTTATTAAAAAATTTATTGGAAATATTAAACAAGTGCCACCTATGTATTCTGCAATAAAAATCAATGGACAAAAACTTTATGACCTTGCTAGAAAAGGTGAGGTTATTGAAAGAGAAGCTAGAGATATTTTTATTGAAAGTATTGAAATTCTTGAATTTAATGGAAAAAAAGGAATATTAAAATGTAAAGTATCAAAAGGAACATATATTCGTTCTCTTATATATGATATTGGAGAAGAATTAAATACTTTTGCAGTTATGACTTCACTTGTTAGAACACAGGTTGGAGAAGAAAATATTTGCAAAAGTTTCTCTCTTGAAGATATTGAAAATTTAAAACAAAAAGATGACTTATCTTTTATAACTTCTGTTGAAGATTATTTTATTTGTCCAAAAATTAATATTTCAGGGGAAAAAAATCACACACTATTTTTAAATGGCAACACTCTTATTTTTGATGGAAGTGATGGAATGTATAAAGTTTATTATGAAAATAAATTTTTAGGACTTGCCACTTTAAAATACAATCGTTTAAAAGGATATAAATATTATTAACTATATAATAAGGAAGGAAATTTTATGAAAATTAAAAACATCGCAATTATTGCCCATGTTGACCACGGTAAAACAACTCTTGTTGATTGTCTATTAAGACAAGCTGGTGTATTTGGGGCACATGAGTTGGAAAAAGTTAGTGATAGAGTTATGGACTCTAACGATATTGAACGTGAAAGAGGAATTACTATTTTCTCTAAAAACGCTTCTGTTAAGTACAAGGACTACAAAATCAATATTGTTGACACACCAGGACACGCTGACTTTGGTGGAGAAGTACAAAGAATAATGAAAATGGTTGACTCTGTTATTCTTCTTGTAGATGCTTTTGAAGGACCTATGCCACAAACTAAATATGTTCTAAAAAAAGCTCTTGAGCAAGGACATAGACCAATCGTTGTTGTCAATAAAGTTGACAGACCAAATGCAAGACCTGAAGAAGTATTATACATGGTTTATGATTTGTTCTTAGAACTTAATGCTAATGAACATCAACTTGAATTCCCTGTTCTATATGCTTCTGGAAAAGGTGGATTTGCTAAAAAAGAAATAGATGACCCTAGTGAAAACATGGTTCCTCTTTTTGAAACTATCCTAAGTGAAGTTGATGATCCTGAGGGAGATGAAAACAAACCTTTACAATTTCTTATAACTAATATTGAATATGATAACTATGTTGGACAACTTGCTGTTGGAAAAATTCACAATGGAAAATTAAGAAAAAATCAAGAGGTTATGTTAATTAAAAGAGATGGAAAAATGATAAAAGGAAAAGTATCTCTTCTTTATGGTTATGAGGGATTAAACAGAGTTGAAATTCCTGAAGCTACAACTGGAGAAATTATATCTATTGCTGGACTTTCTGGACTTGATATTGGAGAAACAATAGCTGATGTAAATAATCCTCAAGCATTACCATTAATAAGTATTGATGAGCCTACACTTGCTATGACTTTCATGGTAAACAACTCTCCATTTGCTGGAAAAGATGGAAAATATATCACATCAAGAAATATTTGGGACAGACTTCAAAAAGAACTTCAAAAGAATGTAAGTATGAGAGTAGAAGCTACTGATTCTCCTGATGCCTTTACTGTTAAAGGTAGAGGAGAACTTCAATTATCTATACTTCTTGAAAATATGAGAAGAGAAGGATATGAGGTTCAAGTTTCAAAACCAAGAGTTATATTTAAAGAAATAGATGGAAAAACTTTTGAGCCTGTTGAAATAGCTGTGGTAGATGTTGATGAAACATTTGCAGGAGTAGTTATTGAAAAATTAGGTGGAAGAAAAGGAGAACTTATTTCTATGACTCCAGGACAAGATGGATATACTCGTCTTGAGTTCAAAATACCTTCAA
>JAHHTB010000221.1 GCA_020024855.1 Fusobacterium sp. | reverse complement strand
ATATTTATTCTTTCAGCTTTATTTTTTTTTACATAATCATAATATATATCTCTTAAAAAATCTGACTCATTTGAATAATCGTTTTCTTTTAAAAAATTAAAGTAACTATCTATTAAATAGTCATACAAATAAAACTGTATCTGAGAATCCAGATTTATTTTTTCTTCTCCCCTTTTTACTCCCTTTTTTAAGTAATGTTCTACTATTGTATTGTGTATCCTATTCATACTTTTTTTACATTGTAACTTATCAAGTTGTAGTATCTCTAGCATTCCATTTGGAACTAAAACTTTTATTTTTTTCATTCGTGAACCTCCTTTAGATTTTACTCTATTCTAAAGAAAGTATTTACTTTTTTTTATCTTTTTTTTACTAAATGAAATTCCTGCTTATTACTATCTCCCTTAGACATATAATTTTCTGCAAGTTTTAGTAATTCGTTCCTATTATTAAGCTCTGGTCTATTTAGTACCTCATTTAACAAAAATTTCAAAATCTCTCCAACTATTTTTCCCTGCTTTATATTCAGATATTCTAATATCTCTTTTCCATCTATTTCTAAATCTTTTATTGAAATTGGTAGTTTATCTTTTAATATTTGATATAAGTAGATTTTCATCTTATCAATTGATGTGAAATCATATGGTGGAGTATGTGCTATTTTATCAGCTTCTATTACCTTTATAAATCTATAAATATCCTCTTCTCCAAATCTATTTAACATCTTTTTTACATAATAACTATCTATTTCAGATTGATAAAATATATGATACTTTATAAGTTTAACTACTCGTTCTATTGTTTTATTATCATACTTTAATCTTTTTAAAATAATCTCTGCCATTTCAGCTGATATTTTTTCATGTCCATAAAAATGTCCTTGTCCATCTTCTCCAATAGTGAAACATCTTGGTTTTCCTATATCATGTAATAATAATGCTAATCTAGTTATCAAATCTGGTTCTACACATTCAACAGCTTTTAATATGTGCTGATCCACTGTGTATAAATGATGTTTATTCCTTTGCTCAAAATTTATTGTAGTTTCCCATTCAGGAATAATTATAGTTAATATCCCTGTTTCATTCATAAGTTGTAAGATAGAATATATATCTTTAGATTCCAATATCTTATTAAATTCATCTCTTATTCTCTCAAAAGAGATATTCTTTAATAATTCTCTATTGCTTATAACTTTATGAATATCACAATCATCATAAGCATTAAACCCTCTTGAAATGAATCTAAAATATCTCATAATTCTTAATGGATCTTCTTTAATTCTTTTATCAATCTCGCCTACAAACTTAATTCTTCTATTTTCTAAGTCATCAAGATCCATTTTGTTCAAATAATATATTTTTTCACCATCATAAGCTATTGAATTTATGGTAAAATCTCTTCTTTTCAAATCTTCATATATATCATTTGTAAATTCTATTTCCTGATTTTTCCTATCTTTAGGTATTCCCTTATCCTGTCTCATTTTTGCTATTTCATAGTCTATACCATTTATATTTATTTGAATTATTCCAAAATGTTTTCCTATCTCTTTTGGATTATACTCTTTAAATATCTCTAACAATCTATCATACTCAATATCTGTTACAAAATCACAATCTTTAGGTTCATATCCCACTAGACTATCTCTAACATAGCCACCTACAATATAGCCTTGTCCATATTGTTGTAATTTATTTAAAATGAATTGAATGTTATTATCAATCTTTATACTTATTTTTCTATTCACTATTTCCTCCAAAAAATTTTTTACTGTTTTAATAAATAATTTTATCCCATAAAATATATCTGCTTGGAATATCATCAGTTAACCAAACATTATTCTCAGATAGATAAAATTTATGTCCTATGCTTTTAAGTCCCTCTATATCTATTGGGAGAATAATCACTTCTCCGTGCCTTTGTCCAACATTTCTAGCAGTTTCAATGTCCATTGATAGATGAACATATTGTCTATTCATTTTTAAAATTCCTTTTTCTTTTATACTTTCTAAATATTTTGTAGCTGTTCCATGATATAAGATTTTTGGTGGTGTTATCTCTTTAAGATTTAGCTCTACTTCTATGGAGTGTCCTTGACTAGCTCTGATTTTAGTTTTATCTTCATTAAAAGAGTATCTTTTCTTATTATTTTCTCTGACTATTCTTTCTAGTATTTCCATATCAATATATCTTTCAGAAAGTTTTACTTTTTCTATTAGTTCATTTACATCAGCCCAACCATTTTTATCTAAAGTTATCCCTATTGTTTCAGGTTTGTGTCTAAGAACAAGACTTAAAAATTTTCCAAGTTTTATATCATCTATTTTTTTCATAACTCCCTCTCTTTATAGCTTTCAATTTTTCTCTTTGGAAGTTTTGCTCCAAAATTATTTAAAATCTCCCAAAAGTTTCTATAATCTTTTGAGGACATAATATAACTTTTATTTTCCATAATTATTTTTACTCTATAATAATAAATCCAAAGTTTTGGTATATGTTCACTTTCTATAAAATCAATCTTTTGTATATCTTTTTTCTGTATTCTTATCTCTCTTCTCAAGATGGGATAAAAAAATATCAATTCATAATGAGTAATTTTAAGAGTTTTATAAAAGATAAAATCTCTTATAAATATAAAACCATAAAAAGTTCCTAATAAAATTGTAAAAACAATATAACTATTTTTTGAAAAGGAAACTCCTGTTTTTAGTCCAAAATAAACTATAAAACAAGAAAATCCTATAAAAAAACTGTCTACTATTTTAGATAAAATATTTATTTTGCTTTTTATCTTATAGTTTTCCATAAAACTCTCCTA
>JAHHTB010000220.1 GCA_020024855.1 Fusobacterium sp. | reverse complement strand
GATAATCTTTTTTTTTAAAATTGTCAATATTTTTTTGAAAAATTTTTATCTATTGCTAAACATTATAGTTTTAAAATTGACATTTTATATTAAAAATGATAAAATACTAAAATAAAAAATAATTGAAAATAATAATGCAAACATTTGAAAAAGGAGTAAAAATGAGTTGTACATTAAAAGATATTGCAAATATTAGTGGAATGAGTATTTCCACTGTTTCTCGTGCTTTAAACGACAGTCCATTAATAAAAGAAAAAACAAAAGTAAAAATAAAAGCAATTGCAAAAAGCATGAACTTTGAATTTAACGCTAATGCAAGAAGTTTAATAAAAAGTGAAACAAACATTATTGGAGTTATTTTTGCAAATAATTATTATAATTATAAAACAAAAACTTTTTATTCTACTTTTGAAAGATACCTGATAGATGAAATAGAAAAAAATGGATTTGAAGCTATTATTTTATCAGCTTTCAATGTTTATACTAAAAATAGTAATATAAAAAAAATTATAAATGGAAAAAAAGTTGATGGGTTAATTATTGTTACAAGAGATATAACAGAAGATGATTTAGAAATATTAGAATCTTCTAATATTCCTTTCGCTTTCTTGTACTATTCACCTAAAGAAACTAATAAAAATGCTAATTTTGATAATTGCACTTTTTATATTGACAATAAAAAAAGTGGAGTTCTTGCTGCGAAATACTTACATAGTCAAAATTTAAAAAAAATATTAATGATTACTAAGGAAACAGATATTGAAACAAACTATATAGATAGAACTTTAGGTTTTTTAGAAGAAGCTAAAGAACTTAATTTAGAAGTAACCACTTCATATAGTGGTGTATTATTTGAAGAAGGCTACAATTTTGCTATAAAAAATTTAAAAGAAATATTAGAATACGATGCTATCTTCTGCCAACAAGATTATGGAGCATTAGGAATTATTAAAGCACTAAATGAGAATAATATTAAAATTCCAGAGGATATCTCTATTTTAGGTCATGATGATTTTGAAAATATCCTTAATATGTTTTCACCAAAGCTAACCACTATAAAATTACCTTTTGAAGAAATGTCTTTAAATACTGTAAATTATATTGTTGGAAAAATAAAGAAAGAAAAAAGAAGTATTAAGAAAAAATTTAAATCTATTGTTATTAAAAGAGAAAGTTAAGGAGAATATATGTTAACAAATATTGATTTTATTATTATGTTTATCTACCTTTGTATTTTAATTTTTATTGGATATATTTCTGGAAAAGAAAGTAAGTCTTCTGATGACTTCTTTATAGCAAATAGACAAATGACTTGGTTACCAATAGCATTATCCATTGCAGCTACAAATATAAGTGGAAATAGTTTTATTGGTGGACCTGGTTGGTCTTATTCTCATGGAATGAATCCTTTTATGATAAATATAGCTGTTCCATTTGCTTGTTTCTTTACTATTTGGATAATTGTTCCAATTATTTATCACCTTAAAATTATATCTATCTATGAATATATAAATTTAAGATTTGGAGAAAAAACAAAACTATTATTGATTTTACATTTCTTTATTAATTCAATAATACAAGTAAGCTCTATGATTTTTATCCCTTCATTATTTCTTATGAAAATGACAGGTTGGTCATTAAATATAATTGTTCCTATAATTGTTACTTGTTCTATTGTATACACTGCTATGGGTGGAATAAAAGCTGTTATTTGGACTGATGTTTTTCAAATGATAATTGTTTGGGGAAGTATTTTCTTGATTATATTCCTCGCTTTTAGAGAAATAAATTTACCTTTTACAGAATTTTTATTTAAAGCAAGAGACCTAGAAAAACTTAATACTTTAAACTTCTCTCTTACTTCTACAAAAGAAAACACTGTTTGGGGGACTCTTTTAGGAGGTAGTATTTTATGGATAAGGTATTTTGCATTTGATCAAACTCAAGTTCAAAGAGTTCTTACTGCAAACTCAATTAAATCCGTTAAACGTTCTATTTTTACAAGTGCTATTATAATGAACTTTGTTTATTTTCTTTTACTTTTTATTGGAGTTATCTTATTTTTCTTTTATAAAGGACAAAACTTTCAAAACTCTAACGAAATTATGATAAACTTTTTATTAAAGAATATCCCCAGTGGTCTTTTAGGACTTGTTATTGCTGGAATCTTTGCTTCTGTTATGTCTAGTGTTGATTCTATTTTAAACTCAATGACTACCATTTTTATAAAAGATATTTATGAAGGATATTTAAAAAAAGATAACACTAAAAGAACTTCTAAATCAGTTACAATTATATCCTCTTTAATTTTTGGTGGAGTAATTACATTCTTTGTTATAATTGGATTTGGAAATTCTGTTAGATCTATTCTTGATACTGTAGGGTTATATATTTCATATTTAGTAGGACCTGCTTGTGCAATTTTTATTCTTGGAATTTTTTCTAAAAAAATTAATGACAATCAAGCTAGTCTAAGTTTAATCTTAGGATTAATCCTTGGTTTTATCGTGGCATCTATTATTAAGATAAATTGGATCTGGAATCCTTTTATTGGTTTCTTTATAACTATTTTAGTATGTATTATATCTAGTAAAATTTCAAATACATCTGCCTCTAATGAAAATAAAAAATATACAATTTATGAAATTATAAAAAATATTAAAAATAAAAAATATGAAGAAAATGAAAAAGGCTATTACTTACCAGGCCGTTTAGATAAATTTTCTTTAGCCACACTAATATTTTTCTTATTACAATACATCTTCTTATTTATTATTCAAAAATAAAATTTTATTTTATAGCACTAAAAAATTTTTAGTCCTATTTTTCAAAATAAAACGGTATGGACTTTTCCATACCGTTCTTATCTGCTTTCACA
>JAHHTB010000219.1 GCA_020024855.1 Fusobacterium sp. | reverse complement strand
AAAGAATTTTCAGAAGAAAAACTTTTAAATTTAGGACTTATAAAAAAAGAAGGTAAAGATTTAAAAGTAACAAAAGGACTTGGTATTATTTTAGGAATATATGAAAATACTAATATAAACTGTGCTAAATTTAAAGGTAAAACAATGGATATATTCTTAGATAAAAAAGAATTTTCAGGAAGTATTTTTGAAAAAATTAAAAATATACAAATGTTTTTTGAAGCTCATTTAAATTTAAGTAGTAAATTTGAAAAATTTCAAAGAAAAGATATTTTAGAAATTCCTATGCTTGCTTTAAGAGAAGGAATTATAAATGCTATTGTTCATAGAGATTATTCAAATCAAGGGAGAGATATAAAGATAGGTATTTATGATGATGTAATTGAAATAGTATCTCCCGGAGGACTTCCAAGTACCCTTACTATCGAGCAAATATATTCTGGTAGATCAGAGGTAAGAAATAGAGTTTTAGCAAGAATTTTCAAAGAACTCAACTTCATTGAAAAATGGGGTAGTGGTATAAATAGAATGATAAATCTTTGTAAAAATGTTAATTTAAAAGCTCCTGAAATAAGAGAAACTGGAGATTCTATAATATTAACTTTTTACAGAGCTGTGCCGGATAGTGCCGGATTAGTACCGGATAGTGCCGGATTAGTACCGGATAGTACCGGATTAGTACCGGATAGTACCGGATTAGTGCCGGATAGTGCCGGATTAAATAATTTATCTGAAACAGAAGAAAAAGTATTTAATCTAATTTTAGATAAGACAACAAGAAAAGAAATACAAGATAAACTATCATTAAGTGAAAGAGCAATAAGAAAAGTGTTAAGTTCTTTACAGGAAAAAGAGTTAATTGAAAAAATTGGAAAAGGACCAGCAACTTATTATAAGAAAAAATAAACATAAAATCCAAGTGAATGTATAATTTTACTTGGATTTTTATTTTTATAAATAATTTTTCATAATAAAAATAAAAGCCTTAATAAATGTGATATAATTATATAAAAAATAAATAATTTGTTTTTAGTTGTTTTAAACTGCTAAAAATGATATTTAAATAATATACTAAAGGGGGAAATCAATGGCAAAAGCAACAACAAAAGAAAATTTTAAAGATACATTATGGAAAGCCTGTGATAAATTAAGAAATAATATGGATCCAGCCGAATACAAGTATGTTGTACTTGGACTTGTATTTTTAAAATATATCAGTGATAGTTTTGAAGAAAGATATAAGTTTCTTGTTGAAGAAGGAGAAGGATACGAGGAAGAGAGAGATGAATATACAGCTGAAAATATATTCTGGGTTCCAAAAGAAGCAAGATGGAGTGAAATAGTTAAATCTGCAAAAACTCCTGAAATTGGAATAAAAATAGATGAAGCAATGTATGCAATTGAAAAAGAAAATCCTTCTTTAAAAGATGTTTTGTACAAAGTCTATTCTAATCCTTTGCTAGATAAAGGAAAATTAGGAGAACTTATTGATATAATTGGAGGAATAAATCTTCAAAATAAAGATGAAAAGGGACAAGATATATTAGGACAAGTTTATGAATTTTTCTTAGGAAAATTTGCAAATTCTGAGGGAAAAAATGGAGGACAATTCTATACTCCTGAATGTATTGTAAAAACTATTGTTTCATGTTTAGAGCCAACAAAAGGTAGAGTGTATGATCCAGCTTGTGGAAGTGGTGGAATGTTTGTTCAGTCTGAAAAATTTATTCAAGCTCATAGTGGAAGAGTGGGAGATATTTCAGTATTTGGACAAGAAAGTAATGGAACAACTTGGAAACTTTGCAAAATGAACTTAGCAATAAGAGGAATAGAAGTTGATCTAGGAGAAGAACCTGCTGATACTTTTACAAAAGATCAACATAAAAGCAAAAAGATGGATTATATAATGGCAAATCCTCCTTTTAATGTTAAAGATTATTGGGCAGAATCGTTAGATGGAGATGTTAGATGGAAATATGGAACACCACCAGAAGGAAATGCAAACTATGCATGGCTTCAACATATGATTCATCATTTAGCACCAAATGGAACAGCTGGAATAGTTCTTGCTAATGGTTCTTTATCTTCAAATACATCAGGAGAGGGAGAAATAAGAAAAGCTATGCTTGAAGATGATATTGTTGATTGTATAGTAGCTTTGCCTGATAAATTATTTTTAACTACTGGTATTCCTGCTTGCCTTTGGTTTTTAAATAGAAATAAAAATAATCCTAAGCATAGACAAAGAGAAAAAGAAATTTTATTTATAGATGCTAGAAAAATGGGAACTCTTGTTGAAAGAAGCTTAAGAGTTTTAACTGAAGAAGAAATTCAAAAAATAGCTGATACATACCATAAGTGGAGAGGATCTTATAATGGTGATAAAGAATACGAAGATATTTTAGGATTTTGTAAAAATGCTACATTAGAAGAAATTAAAAGCAATGATTATGTTTTAACTCCTGGAAGATATGTAGGAATTGAAGAAGAGGAAGATGACGGAATACCTTTTGAAGAAAAAATGAAAACACTAACTTCTGAACTTGCTGAGCAGTTTAAACAAAGTAGAGAACTTGAAGAAGAAATAAAGAAAAATTTAAAAGCTCTTGGTTTTGAAATGTAGGTGAAGAAAATGAATGAATGGAGAAAAGTTAAATTAGGGGAAATTGCTAAAATCAAAGGTGGAAAGAGATTACCAAAAGGGACTTCCTTACAAACTAAAAAAAACTCACATCCTTATATAAGAATAAAAGATATGACTTCATTAAAAAATATAGAATTAAATCAGAATTTTGAATATGTACCAGATGAAATTTTTAAAAATATAAAAAATTATTTAGTAAATAAAAATGATATTATTTTGTCCATTGTAGGAACTATTGGTTTAA
>JAHHTB010000218.1 GCA_020024855.1 Fusobacterium sp. | reverse complement strand
TTTTAGCACTTTTTTGTAAAAACAAATATTTTTAATATATAAAAAAATCTCATTACAAATAAATTTTAATGATAGAATGAACTTAAAATAAGTTTTTAAATTTTAAAATGGAATATTATCACTATCCCTATATGAACCACCACATGTTGTTATTTCATCAATTTTTTTCATATCTTCATCTGTAATTGTAAAGTTAATATTTAAATTAGCTTTTATTCTCTCTTTTGTTACACTTTTTACAAGAGGAATTACATTATGTTGAAGAGCATACTTTATACATAATTGGGCTATACTCACACCATATTTTTCAGAAAATTCAACTAGTTCTTTACAATCAAAAACTTTTCCATTTGCAAGAGGACTATAACCAGTTACTACAATATTTTCTTTTTTACAAAAATCTCTTATCTCCTCTTCAAGACAACTTGGGTGAAATTCTATTTGATTTACCATTGGTTTTATCTCACAATTTTTCATAATTTCTTCAATATGATGAATCTTGAAATTACTTACCCCAATAGCTTTTATTTTTCCTTGTTTATATAAATCTTCCATAGCTTTCCAAGACTCTATATTTTTTTCAATATAATTATCTTGATATTTCATAGGTCTTGGCCAATGGATTAAATATAAATCTAAATAATCTATTTGTAAATCACTTAAAGTTTGATTAAAAGCATCAATTGTTTCTTGATATCCTCTAATATCATTCCATAATTTACTTGTTATAAATAGATTTTTTCTATCCACATTACTTTCTTTTATCCCTATTCCAACTTCTTTTTCATTTCCATAAATTGCTGCACAATCAATGTGAGTATATCCACATTCAATAGCAGTTTTAACAGCTTCCACTGTTACTTTTCCTGTTGGAGCTTTCCATGTTCCAAATCCTATTTCAGGTATTAGAATTCCGTTATATAATGCTATATTCTTCATTTTATTCTCCCCCTTTAAGCTTATTTTGTTTTCTTTCTTCCATACCTTATTATAACAAAAAATATAAAAATTTTATAAAGGTTTTTACTATTCAAAAGCAAGGAATTTTTTATTTTTTTAATTCAGAAAAAATAAAAATTCAAAAAACAAAAAAGTTTTTTGAGGAAAATATTAATCAAATCTTTGAGAAATTAAATAAAAAAATTCACCAAACTAATATCAGTTTTTATTCTATTTAGAACTTATTAATTCACCATCTGAATAAATTTCCTCTGATTCTAAAAGTCCACCTTTTCCATAAAAACGACATTTCCCATCTAGTTTTCCATCTTTGTAGTTAACTTTCCGTAAGACTCTACCATTACTATAATAAGCAATCTCTTTTCCATCTAGCTTACCATCTTTTCTAGTACTTTTTCTTTTGACTTTTCCAGTAGAATAATATTCTCTCTGGTCACCATTTAATTTACCATTTTCAAAATTTGCTAATATTCTTAATCTACCATTCATATAAAACTCTGTATATTTTTTATACTGACCATTTTCAAATTCTGATTCAGATACTATACTATCTGAATAGTAATAAACTCCTGTTCCTGAAAATGGTTCTCCATCACCATAAAGCTGGTAATATAAGTCATCACCTTTGAATTTAGAAATACCTATTGGTTTTATTATAGAAAAATCGCTCTCTATGTCAGTACGAGTTAAATCATAGTATGAAAAATCGTCATCATCAGTTACCAAATAACTAGGTTTTTCACCACAAGAAACTAACAACATTAAAAGAAAAAAAATTGATAATAATTTTTTCATAAAAATTCTCCTTTAATTGTTTATTTTTTAAAGAACTTCTACTAGCTCCTCTTTTGATTTCTTTTTAAAATGGTAAGCTGACGGTCTTCCTGCATCAGAATTTGTATCTGCATATCCTATTGGAAATAAAGCTATCATTTCATAGTCATTCATCACAGGATAAAATTCTTTTAAAAGATTTACATTAAAATGCCCAACCCAAGTTGTTGCAAGTCCTAAATCATAAATTTGTAACATTATATGAGTAGCAATTATACTTGCATCTACATCAGAAAAATTACGTTTATCATAAGTACGTGTCCACCCAGTATCTTTTTTATACCCTACAAGTAAAATTGTATCTGCTCCAAAAGTAAAATTTGTAACCTTTCTTATATTCTCTTTTGCCTCACAAGAATCAATTACAAATATTTTAAACGGTTGTGTATTAACAGCAGTAGGTGCTTTTAAAGCTGTTTCTATTATCTGCTCTACTAACTCCTTATCAACTTTTTTGTCTGTAAATTTACGACATGAATATCTCTCTTCTGCTAATTTTTTAAATTCCATAACTCTCTCCTTTATACTTTAATTAATTTTATTGCTTTTCTATTTCCATATCTTTTAAAATTTTTTCTAACCATTTAGGATTTCTTTCACATATTTTTATATACGAATTTGAAAACTTACCATAACATAATTTATACTTTTCTGTATTATCATAAATTCTTGCATAATCTACTAAAGGAAGTAGCTTTTTTAAATTTTCAAAAGTTTCTATATATCTTTTATCAATCACATCACTAGGAATATCGTGTCCACCTTTTAACACTCTGTTTCTTATCCTCTCTTTTGAAATATCAGGGCTTTCTAATCCAATGTAATAAAGATGAATAACATATCCTTTTTCTTTTATTTCTCTTATTGCCTTAACAATATTTTTTCCTGTTAAAGTAGTCTCTTGATTAAAAGATATATTTTTATCAACACATTCTTTACGAAGTTTTAAAGCTATTCTACCTGCTCTTATTTGGTCTTCGTTATTTCTCCAATCTCCAATTTCTCTTACAATCTCATCAGTATTTATTCTTACTCCTAAATCTAAATTTGGAATAATAGTATTATAAAGTGTTGATTTCCCAGCTCCATTTACTCCAGCAAATATAACATAATCAG
>JAHHTB010000022.1 GCA_020024855.1 Fusobacterium sp. | reverse complement strand
TTAATTTTTAGTTTTATAGTTATTAATTAAAAATTCATTTTAATATTTTATTTTTATAAATTTTAAAATATAGGCATTAGTCTTTTTTACATTTTGAATTATTAAATCATAAAAATTCATTGATTATTTACTAAATATATGATATTCTTCTTGAGTAACTATGAGTTTTAAAAATAAGAAAAGCGCCAGAACTTAATTTTTTAAGTTGACGAGGACTGAAGACATTCGAAAATTCGGCGGGTACTTCAGAGGGGGTTACACCCTAAGAAACTTTACAAAACCATAAGGTGACTTGTGGGACAAAAAAGTTTAAGTAACAATTCTCATAGTAAACACATAAACATTAAAAATGATAACAGGAGGTTTATTATGTGTGGAATTGTAGGTTATATTGGTCATAGAGATACGAAGGAAGTTATATTACACGGACTTAAAACATTAGAATATAGAGGATATGATTCTTCTGGAATGGCTCTTATGACAAATGGAGAAATTATTGTTGAAAAAAAAGTTGGAAAAATTCAAAATCTTGAGAATAGTATATCCAATAAAAATTTTATTTCAGAAATTGGAATAGGACATACAAGATGGGCAACTCATGGAGTACCTTCAGATAAAAATTCTCACCCTCATTACAGTATGGATAAATCTGTTGCAGTAGTTCATAATGGAATAATTGAAAACTATCAAATTTTAAGAAAAGAGCTTGAAGATAAAGGATATGTTTTTACTTCTGATACAGACACAGAAGTAATATCTCAATTAGTGCAAGAAATGTATAATGGAGATATTTTAGACACAATATCAAAAGTTTTAAAAAAACTTGAAGGAAGTTATGCTATAGGTGTTCTTCATAAAAATCATCCAAATGAATTAATTTGTGCAAGAGAGCATAGTCCTCTTGTAATTGGAATAGGAGAAAAAGAAAACTTTATAGCTTCTGATGTTTCAGCCCTTTTAAAATACACAAAAAATGTTTACTATCTTGAAGATGGAGATATAGCCGTTTTAAAAACTCAAGATATTAAAATTTTTGATAAAGAAAAAAATCCTATCAAGAGAGAAAAAAAATCTATTGAGTGGAATTTAGAACAGGCTACTAAATGTGGTTATCCTCATTTTATGTTAAAAGAAATTTTTGAACAACCACAGGTTGTAGAAGAAACTTTTAATAAAAGAGTTCATAATGAAAAAGTTGATTTTTCTGATATTTTAAGTTATGAGGATATTAAACATATTGATAAAATTTATATAGTTGCTTGTGGAACTGCTTATCATGCTGGATTACAAGGACAATTTGCTTTACAAAAAATTGCAAAACTTAATTCATCTACTGACATAGCTTCTGAATTTCGCTACAACGATCCTTTCATTGATAACAAAACTATGGTTATTTTTGTAAGTCAATCTGGTGAAACCTCTGATACTCTTGCTGCATTAAAAGAGGCTAAGAAAAAAGGAGCTCTTACTGTTGCTATAACAAATGTAGTTGGTTCTACTATTTCAAGAGAGGCTGATAAAACTATTTATACAATGGCTGGACCTGAAATAGCTGTTGCTTCAACAAAAGCTTATCTAACTCAAATAACTATTTTTTATCTTTTAGCACTTTATATTGCTGAATTAAAAAATTCTATCTCTAAAGATAAATATAAAAAATATATTTCAGAAATAAAAAATATGCCAGAAAAAATTCAACATATTTTAGATAACTCTGAAATAATTAAATCAGTTGCTGAATATTTTAAAAATAAAACAAATGGTTTTTATATTGGAAGAGGACTTGATTATAAAATTGCAGTTGAAGGTTCATTAAAAATAAAAGAAGTTTCATATATTCATACAGAGGCTTTTGCTTCTGGAGAATTAAAGCACGGAACAATAGCACTTATAGAAGATGGAGTACCTGTTGTTGTAATTGCTACTCAAAAAAAACTTATTGATAAATCTATATCAAATATAAAAGAGGTAAAAGCTAGAGGAGCTTATATAATCTCAGTTGGTTTTGAAGATTGTGAAAATCTTAAAAATGTTTCTGATAATTTTATAGGAATTCCTGAATGTGATGATATTTTCTCAGGTTTCTTATCTATTATCCCTCTTCAACTTTTAGCTTATTATACATCTTCTGCAAAGGGAATTGATGTTGATAAACCTAGAAATCTTGCAAAATCTGTAACAGTTGAATAGTGTATAAAGAGGCTTAAATGCCTCTTTTTTTATATATAATAATAAAAAAGCTCCCAAATAATTGAGAGCTAATTTTTTAATTATTATTTTTTGATTCTTTCTACATATTCGTTAGTTCTTGTATCAATTTTGATCCATTCACCTTGCTCAACGAATATAGGCACTTGAATTTCAAATCCAGTATTTAATCTAGCTGGTTTTAATACTTTTCCAGAAGTATCTCCTCTTAGTCCTGGCTCAGTATACTCTATTTGTCTTTCAACGAAAGTAGGAATTTCTACTGCAACTGGAGTAGTTTCGTAGTAAACAACTTCAACTTCCATTTCCTCTTCTAAATAGTTTAAAGCATCTCCTAAGTCTTCTTCTGATAATTCTACTTGATCCCAAGTTTCTGGGTTAGAGAATACATAAGATGTTCCGTCATGGTAAGAGTAAACTGCTTTAACTTTTTCAAGTCTGATATCGTCCATTTTTTCATCAGCTTTAACAACTGTATCAACTATGTTTCCAGCTATTAAGTTTTTCATTTTTAATTTTACTACTGCAGCATTTCTTCCAGACTTATTGTACTCTGCTCTTAGTACAACAAATGGATCGTTTCCTATTTTAATTGTACTTCCTTGTCTTAATTCTTGAGCTATTTTCATTTTGTCCCCCTTTAATATTCTTGTATATATTTATATAATTTTTTTACCAGATTACATTTCTCTAATAAAAATTTACTATACTTTTTACAGATGAAATCAATTCTCTCAAAATTTTCAAAAAATTCCTTAAAATCTTCGTTCCCTTTTTCAAATGAATTTTTATCCCTATCATTATACTCTTCCAAAAGATTCAAATAATAGTCTAAAATTTTTTTATCTTCATCAGAAAGTTCATTTACACTTTCTTTAAATCTTTCAGTAAAAGCCTTTATCTTATCCATATGAGCTTTTTCTTCTTGTAGATATATATGCCACATAAAAGGTTTTCCAAGAAGAATTCCCCTTACAAAAGAATCTTCTCCTCTTGTAAAATTAAAATCTACAGCTGATATAACTTCCTCATACTCTTCTTGAGACAGAAAATCTGCATACAACATAGTTATTTTATCATATTTTACAATTTTTCCAAAGTTTTCTGTTAATTTTTTTTGTAAAATTTCTGAAAAACTTTTATGAGTTTTTTCTCCCATTAAAATAAGAAAAGTTTCCTTTCCATAATCTTTTAATACATCTAAAAGATTCTCAAAATTTCTCTCATAAGAAAATATTGTCCCCACTAATTTATTATTAAAATCACAGTTTGGAAAATATTTTTCTAAAACCTTTTCCCTATTTTCTGCTCCATATTCTTTTCTTTCAAGAAAACTAGAGTCAATTATAACTCCACCACTCTTTTCACTAAATCCAGGCATATAAAATATTTTTTTCAATGTTTTAGAGTCTATTAAAGATTCTTGAAGATGAAAATCTTCTATCCATTTTTCCCCTGAAAGATATTCAAGATTAATCCACAGTTTAGAACTCTCTTTAGCTTTTTTTATATATCCTTCAAAAACATTACAACCAAAAGCCTCTATAAAAATATCAGCAGTTCCAAAACTATCTATATTATCTTCTAAATATTTTTCAGTAATATAGATCAACCCATCTATTTCTTGATAATCTACATCTTTAACTCTCTTATTTATTGCTTTAAATTCCTCTAACCTATTCAAAACAATTATTATTCTAACATTTTGAAAGATTTTTTTCAACTCTTTTGATACCCTATAAACAACACCAATATCTCCAAAGTTATCTATTATTTCACAAAATATATCTATACTATTTACTTTCATATTTTTTCCCTGTTCTTTTTAAATAATCTTCCCTTGCCTTTACCATCCAATGAGGTTGAAATATCATAGCACGTCCCACTGCAACAAAATCAAGAAGATTATTTTCTATAAAATAACTAGCCTCTTTTTCTGTCTTAATCTTTCTTACTCCAATAACAGGTATATTTATATGTTTTTTTATAACTGTTCCCATATAAATTACCCAATCATATGAAAAATCTTCTGGAAAATTATTAATTTTTATCTCTTGTTTAAACTTAGGATCAGGAGCACCACTTGAAACATGTAGAATATCAATTCCTAATTTTTCAAGATACTTTGCTATCTCAATTCCATCTTCAAGAGTTGGTTCATTTCCACCCATTCTATAACCTAGAATAAAATTATCATCAAAAAGATTTCTTGTTCTTTCAATAAGAGTTTTGTTAAAATACATTCTTCTTTCAAAATCACCACCATATTTATCATCTCTTGTATTCCACATTCTAGAATTAAGTTGACATAAAAGATATGTGTGAGCTCCATGAATTTCTATACCATCAAATCCTGCTTTTTTAGCTCTTTCAAAAGCTAAAACAAATTTTTCTAAAATATCATCAAGAACTTCTTCACTTACATTTGCTATTTCCTCTTTAAAACCAGCATGATGTATTTGTATAAGCATTGGAACTTCATATTTTTTACCAATATCTGATATTCTTTTTAGCCCTTCTATAAACTTATCGTTCCATATGCCAAGTTGATTTTCTCTTAATTTTCCCTTTTCACAAACACAAGTAGCCTCAACTATTATCATTCCAACTTTATCTTTTGCTATTTTCTCATACCACTCAAGAAGTTCTTCTGTTACAAATCCATCTTTATCAATAAGAGAAAATCTTACAAGAGGAGGAAGTACTATCCTATTCTTTAATTCAATATTTTTTATTTTTAATGGTGTTAGTATATTTATCATTCATTTTCCTTTATCTAATTTTATTTTCTATTTTGATTTACTCTATAATTTAACATACTCCTTTAAAATTTTCAAACTTTTAAAAAAATTTTATTTATATTTTCTGTATTTTCTCTCATCAAGGTATCTTTTAATTTCATTTATAAAAAATATTATACCTTGAAAACCTTTTCTTATAATAAAAGTTATAACCCATATTGTAAAAAAGATTACTAAAATTCCTGTAAAAATTGGAAAATTTGCAAACATTGCTGTAAAAATAAAAAATGGAAAAACCAATCCAAATATACAAAGTAAAACTATTATAAACCAACCTATACTTATAGCAAAAACTGCTAAAAGTTCTATCATACAAAATACAACACATACCATAAACATTATTCCTAATAAAATTTCTAGCATTTTATCACCACCTCTTCAATCATTTCTTTTATTGTAACATTTTTTCATAACAAAATATATTCTGTTTTAAAAATTTTATTTCTATGGTATAATAATGTGTATGTTTAAAAAAATGAGGAGGAAAAAATATAATGATATCAACAAGTAATCTTAGTATGAGATTTCCTGATAAAAAACTTTTTGAAGATGTAAATATTAAATTTACTCCAGGAAACTGTTATGGACTTATTGGTGCTAATGGTGCAGGAAAATCTACTTTTGTAAAAATACTTTCAGGGGTAATCACACCAACTGAAGGAGAAGTAATTTTAGATAAAAATAAAAGAATGGCTGTTCTATCTCAAAACCACTTTGCTTATGAAGAAGTTAAAGTTTTAGATGTTGTTCTTATGGGACACAAAAAACTTTGGGATATAATGGTGGAAAAAAATGCTATATATGCTAAAGAAGATTTCACTGAAGAAGATGGAATGAGAGCTGCTGACCTTGAGGGAGAATTTGCTGAACTTAATGGTTGGGAAGCTGAATCAGAAGCAAGTACTCTTCTTACTGGGCTTGGTCTAAGTGCAAAATATCACGAAATGCTTATGAAAGAACTTAGTGAGCCTCAAAAAATTAAAGTTCTTTTAGCACAATGTCTTTTTGGAAATCCAGATGTACTTCTACTTGACGAGCCTACAAACGGACTTGATATAAAAGCTGTTGCTTGGCTTGAAAACTTCCTTATGGACCTTGAAGATACAACTGTAATTGTTGTTTCACACGACAGACACTTCTTAAATAAAGTTTGTACACACATAGCTGATATTGACTATGGAAAAATTAAAATGTTTGTTGGAAACTATGATTTCTGGTATGAGTCAAGCCAACTTATGCTTTCATTAATTTCTAATAAAAACAAAAAACTTGAACAAAAAAGACAAGAACTTCAAGAGTTCATTGCTAGATTCAGTGCCAATGCTGCTAAATCTAAACAAGCTACTTCAAGAAAGAAACAATTAGAAAAATTACAACTTGAAGATATGCAAGTATCTAACAGAAAATATCCATTCATTGAATTTAAATCTGATAGAGAAGCTGGAAACAATATGCTTAAAGTTGAAAACTTAACTAAAACTATAAATGGTGTTAAAGTAATTGATAACCTATCATTTACTATCAACACAAAGGATAAAGTTGTTTTCCTTTCTGAAAGTGATATTGTAAAAACAACTCTACTTTCTCTACTTGCTGGAGATTTAGAACCTGATTCAGGAACTATCACTTGGGGAGTTACAGTTACTCATGCTTATATGCCAAAAGATAACTCTGCTTTCTTTGATGGTGTAGATTTAGACTTAGTTGACTGGTTAAGACCATACTCACCTGACCAACACGATTCTTTTGTAAGAGGTTTCCTTGGAAGAATGTTATTTACTGGAGAAGAATCTCTTAAAAAAGCAAAAGTTTTATCAGGAGGAGAAAAAGTAAGATGTATGCTTTCTAGAATGATGATGTCTGGAGCAAATGCACTTTTATTTGATAACCCAACTGACCACTTAGACCTTGAGTCTATCACATCACTTAACAAAGCACTTATAAAATTCCCTGGAACAATTATATTTGCTGGACACGACCACGAGTTCATCCAAACTGTTGCAAATAGAATTATTGAAATTCTTCCAGATGGAAAAATTGTTGATAAATTAATGTCTTATGATGATTATATCCAAATGAAAATAGACGAAGAAAAAGACAATGATTAATAGAAAATCCCTGCTAATTAGCAGGGATTTTATTATTTTATTTTTCTTGGTTTTATCCATTCAGAAGTATTTCCCATTTTATAATTTTTTATAAAATCTTCTTTAAATTCTGTGAATCTATCTTCAAGAATTGCTTTTCTAGCATCTTTCATAAGATTTACAAGGAAATATAAATTGTGGTATGTTGTAAGCCTTTGACCTAATATTTCTCCTGCTTTTAAAAGATGTCTTATATATGCTCTTGAATAATTTCTACATACATAACAATCACAACCATCATCAAGAGGTCTGTCATCTTCTGCATAAGTTGCATTTTTTACAACAAGTCTTCCATATTTTGTAAATACAGTTCCATGTCTTCCTATTCTTGTTGGCTGAACACAGTCCATCATATCTATTCCAGACTCAACTGCCTCAAGCATATCAAGTGGCTCTCCAACTCCCATTAAATATCTTGGTTTATTTTCAGGGAATTTTGGAGTTATATTTTCAAGTACTCTATACATATCCTCTCTTGGTTCTCCAACAGCAAGACCACCCATAGCATATCCTGAAAAATTTTCATCCATTTCAAGAAGTGAGTTTAAGCTTTTCTCTCTTAAATCTTCATAAATTCCACCTTGAACTATTGCAAAAAGTCCTTGTTCATCTGGTCTTTTATGAGCATCTATACATCTTTTTGCCCATCTTGCTGTTCTTTCTATTGACGGAATTAAATATTCTTTTGATGACATTCCTGGAGGACACTCATCAAAAAGCATAACTATATCAGAACCTAAATTATTTTGAATCTCTATTGATTTTTCAGGAGAAAGAAAACGTTTTGAACCATCTAAGTGAGAACTAAAAGCAACTCCCTCTTCTGTTATTTTTCTTAAATGTCCTAAACTAAATACTTGGAATCCACCACTATCTGTAAGAATTGGTTTTTCCCATTTAGAAAATCCATGAAGTCCTCCAAATTTTGCTACTAAATCATCTCCTGGTCTTAAATAAAGATGGTAAGTATTTCCAAGAATTATTTCTGAACCAAGTTCAATAAGTTCTTCCTTAGTCATACCCTTTACTGTTCCCTGTGTTCCAACAGGCATAAATACTGGTGTTTCTACTTTTCCATGAGGTGTTGTTATAACTCCTGCTCTAGCATTACCAGTTTTTTTTACTAATTCATATGTTACAGGTAATTTCTGCATTTTTTCTCCTATCTATCTTTCTACAGCCACTACATCTTTTATCTTTTTGATATTTTCAAGTAGAAGACTATAATCTTTTTTGTTATTTATCTCAACAACAACTTTTATCTTATTAAAATCTTTATTATTTCTTTTTATTGTACTAGAGTTTATATCTGTAAGAACAATTTTATGATTTCCAATAAGAGTTACTATCTCTATAAGGATATTTTTATTATTGTTTGTTATTACAGAGAACTTAAATTGATATTTATTAATTTTCTTATCAATTACTTCTTCGTCCCACTCAACGTGTATCACTCTATCTGGATCATGTTGAATCATATTTTCAAAGTTTTTACAATCTTTTCTATGAATTGCTATTCCTGTAAGCTTAGTTACATATCCACCAATTTCATCACCTGGAAGTGGTGTACAACATTTTGCAAATCTTATTAAAGTATTATCTACTCCCTCAACGATTATTCCATAATCATTTTTCTTTCTAGATTTACTTTTTTGTGGAGCTGGAGCTTTTATAATTTCTCCAGATTCAAGAACTCTATGAGCCTCTATATCTCCTTTTAATTTATCAACTATAATATCTACCTTACTTCTCTTTTCTCCCATTACAAAATAAAGATCATCATAAGTAGGTATATTGTGTTTTTCCATATGTTTTTTTACAACTACAGATTCTTCAAAATCTTTTAGTAGCATAGGAACAGGAAGTTTTGAAATCTCTTTCTCAATAGCTTCTTTACCAATTTTTATTGTTTCTTCCCATTTTTTATCTTTAAGCCATTTTCTTATTTTATTTTTTGCTCCCTGAGTAACAACTATATCAAGCCAGTCATTTCCAGGTCCTTTAGCACTTTTTGAAGTTATTATCTCTACTCTATCTCCACTTTTTAATTTATAATCAAGTGGAACTATCTCTCCATTTACCTTAGCACCTATACATTTACAACCAACCTGTGTATGAATAGCAAAAGCAAAATCTATTGGAGTAGAACCTTTTTTAAGTTCTGAGATATCTCCTTTAGGAGAGAAAACAAATATAGTATCCTCTATAATATCTCCTGTAACTGTGCTTACAAAATCTTTGGCATTATCTGCTTCTTTATTTACTTCTATTATATCTCTAAGCCAACTATAAACTTTATCTTTCTTAGTTACCTTTGTTTTTTCTTTATAACTCCAGTGAGCTGCAACCCCCTCTTCAGCAATTCTATCCATCTCTTCTGTTCTTATTTGTATCTCAACAAATTTTCCTTCTGGTCCTACTATTGTAGTATGAATTGATTGATAGTTATTTGATTTAGGCACTGCAATATAATCTTTAAATCTTCCTGGAACAGGACTAAAATTCTCATGAATTACTCCAAGAGTATGATAACAAGTTACTACACTATCAACAATTATTCTTATTCCTGCAAGGTCATAAATATCATCAAAGTTTCTATGCTTTTCATATATTTTTTTATAAATACTATAAAAATGTTTAAATCTTCCATTTACTTGACTTTTAATTTCTGCATCTGAAAGTATTTTCTTTATAACTTCAACAACAGAATCTATATAATCACTTCTTTCTCCTCTAGTTTCATCTACAAGAGTTTTAATTTCAAGGTATATTTCAGGCATTATATAATGAAATGCTCTGTCTTCTAGTTCACATTTTATTTTTGCCATACCTAATCTATGAGCTAAAGGAGCATAAATTGCTAATGTTTCCTTTGAAATTCTCACTTGTTTTTCTGGGGGAACAAATTTAAGAGTTCTCATATTATGAAGTCTATCTGCTAGTTTTATAATTATAACTCTTAAATCCTTTGACATTGCAAGCATCATTTTTCTAATACTCTCATCTTGTTGTTTCGTCCCATTTGGAAGATTTTTTAATTTTGTAACTCCATCTACTAAATCTGCTGCACTCTTACCAAAGTTGTATTCAATATCTGCAAGGGTTATAAAAGTATCTTCTACTATATCATGAAGTATTCCTGCTACAATAGAATCTGTATCCATTTTCATATCTATTAATATCTTTGTTACTTCAGTTGGATGAAGAATATATTTATCCCCTGATTGCCTGAATTGTCCACGATGAGATTCCTCGGCAAAAGAGTAAGCTAATTTAATTTTCTCAACATCAACATTCAAATTATTTCTATTTATACTATCTAATATCTCTTGCCAATATTCCATAAAATTTACCCTTTCTTTTTTAAATTCTTTATTAATATTTTATAAGTGACAGTACTGGATAATTTCCTAATTTTCCTCTACCATCAAATTCTTCTGCTAACTCAATTAAAAATGCTATTCCAACAACTTCTCCACCAAGACTTTCAATAAGTTTTATTGCTGCTTCAGTAGTTCCACCAGTTGCAAGAAGATCATCTATGATTACTACTTTTTGTCCTTTCTTTATAGCATCTTTGTGAATCTCTATTGTGTTTGTTCCATACTCAAGTTCATAGCTACAAGAAACAACTTCTCTTGGAAGTTTTCCAGGTTTTCTTACAGGAACAAATCCAATTCCTAATTCACAAGCAACAGGAGCACCAAAAATAAATCCTCTTGATTCAGGTCCAACTACTACCTCAGCTCCTTTTTCTTTTGCAAACAGAGAAAACTCTTTTATAGATGCCCTAAATGCTTCTCCATGTCCTATAAATGATGTTATATCTCTAAATGTTATCCCCTCTTTTGGAAATCCTTCTATTGACGTTATATAATCTTTATAATTCATATTTTTTCTCTCAACCTCTCCTCTAACTCTAAATAATCTTTATTATATCTTTCTCTATACGATACAAGTTTTAATGCTGACTCTGCCTGTGCATACTCTTTTTGATTATAAATCATATAGGCAAGAGTCATATATAAAGAATCATTTCCACCATAAGAAACAATATATCTTTTTATCTCTTTTTCTCCTTGTGCATATTCTCCAAAATACTCCCCTACTGCATATGAATAAAATATTATAAAATCTCTTTCAGAACTATATTTTTCTAATTGCTTCTCTAAAAATATTCTAAGTTCCTCTTTCTTGCCCATATCATTAAGAAGTTCAGCATATATTTTATAATAAATTAAATCAAGTTGCTTTTCTTGAACTAAAATCTGTTTAAAATTCTTATATGCTCCTTTAAAATCTTTATCTTTGTAAAGAAGATAAGCTTTTAATTTCATTGTTTCAGAATTTAATCCCTCTGGAGAAAGTTTGTTTATATATGTTAATGATTTTTTCAAATCATCTTTTAAGAAATAAATATATCCTGTATTTCTTAAACTTTCTTGATCTTTTCCATCGATTTTTAATGCCCTTGAGTAATAATAAATTCCCTTATCATATTCACCAAGTTTTACATAAGTTCTTGCTATCTCTTTAAGAGTTATTATATTATTCTCATTTTTTTGATAAGCTCTTTCATATTCCTTAAGAGCTTTAGTATAATTCCCTTCCCTTACATAATTTATCCCTTTTAGTATGTAATACTCCTCTTTTGTTTCACCTACTTGAGAATTTTTAACCTCACCAGATGTACAACCAAAAAATATTAAAGCCATTATTAGAAAGATTATACTATTCTTCTTCACTCTCTTCTTCACTCTCCACCCCAGGAACAATTACTCCTCCTGAAATTATAAGTTTTACTGCATCATCTATTTTAATATCAAGAAAAATTACTTCTTCCTTAGCAACAGAAATAAACATACCAGAAGTAGGATTTGGAGATGTAGGAATAAATATATTACATAACTCCTTATTAACTTCTTTTGAAAGTACTTCATTCTTTTCTGATGTAAGAAAACCTATACTATAAATTCCTTTTCTTGGATATTCTATAGCTACTGCTCTTTTATATGTATTTCCTTTTTCTGACGATATAAGACTCACTATTTGATTTATTGTTGTATAAATATGTTTTACTATTGGAAGTTTCCCAATCAATTTATTTATACTTCTTGTTATCTTTTTTCCAACAATATTTTTTGCAATATATCCTATAAAAGTAATAAAAATAAGTATACTTAGAAGATAAAGGATATACACAACAGTTACCAAATGAATATTATTTTCTATTCTAAAAAATATAATTGCATTATTTATAAATTTTGTAAAAAATGATTCTTTTGTCACTACAACAATAAGATTTACTACCCAGTTAATAATAAATATTGTTAAAAATAATGGTAAGATAACAATAAGACCTGCATAAAAATGCCCTCTTATTCCTCTTCGCATCCTTTTTCTTCACTATCCTTTTTTATAAGTACTTTTGATATTCTCATTTTTTGTATTTCAAGAACTTTAAGTTCTGCACCACCTATATGAACTGTATCTCCAACTTGTGCTATTTTATCAAGTTCATTCATTATAAGTCCACCAAGACTTTCATAATCTTCTGATTCAGGAAGTTCTATATCAAGCTCTTTATTTATAGTTTCTATATCTAACATTGCATTTACTTCATAAAGATTAGGAGCTTTTTCCTTTATTGTTTCTTCCTCTTCTTTATCATATTCATCTCTTATCTCTCCGAAAATTTCTTCAATAAGATCTTCTATTGTAACAACTCCAACTGTCCCACCATACTCATCTATTACTATTGCCATATGCACTTTTTGAGTTTTAAAATCTTCTAATATTCTTATAATAGATTTTGTTTCAGGAACAAAATGAGCCTTTCTTACAAACTCTTTTACAGGTTTATTAATATTTCCCTCTTTAACTGCATTTAAAAGATCTTTTATATAAAGGATTCCAATAACTTCGTCCATCACATCTTTATATACAGGAATTCTTGAATATCCTAAAGTTGTTATTTCTTCCCATACATCATTTATAGACTTATTTCCCTCTATGGCAAATACAGAAGTTCTTGGTGTCATTACCTCTCTTGCACAAGTTTCTCCAAATGTTACCATAGATTCTATCATATCTTTTTCTTCTGCTTCTATAACACCTTCAGCTTCTCCTACATTTACATAAGAAAGAATATCTTGTTCTGTTATCATTATTGCCTCATCTTTTATATCAACACCTATAATTCTTCCAATAAATTTTGAAATTCCTGTTAATATCCAAATTATTGGAGTAGTTAATTTTGTAAGACAATATATAGGTACTATAACAAGTTTTGAAATCTGTGTTGAATTATTTTTTGCTATTACTTTTGGTGTAATCTCTCCAAAAATTAAAATTACTATTGTCATTACAACTGTTGAAATAAAAACTGACATATTTTGAGAGTTACCCATTCCTTTATCATTTAGATAACTTGTAATAAATGTTGTTGCTATTGATGTTGCAAGTATATTTACGATATTATTTCCTAAAAGAAGTCCTGTTAACATCTCATTTGGTTTTTTTAACCAATATTTTAAAAGTTCTCCTTTTTTATGATTTCTTTCTGTTATTTCTTCAAGATGAATACTTCTAAATGAAGTAAGTGCTGTTTCAGATGCTGAAAATATTCCCGATAATAAAATTAATATTACTAATAAAAACAAATACTGATACGTGTCCAATTGACAAATACACCTTCCTTAAATTTTAAAAAGACAAAAATATTTTTATTATTCAACAATGAATAATTTATCTCCTTTTTTAACAATAACTCCATCTTCAACTAAAATTCTTACAATTTTACCTGAAAACTGTGAACTTACCTCATTCATCATTTTCATCGCTTCAATTATACACACAGGATCACCTACATTTATATTCTGCCCCTCTTGGACAAAAACTTCTGCTCCTGGTGCAGGAGAACGATAAAATGTTCCAACCATAGGAGAAGTAATAACATTACCAGTAATTGCCCCGTCTAATAATGTTTTCTCTTTTTTCTCTACTTTTTCAGTAGACTTTACTACTGTTTTTTGTGGAATAGATGTTGTTACTACTTCATTAACTTTTCTTTCTTTTTTCAAAACAAGCTTTTGATCTCCTATTTCAAGATTGATTTCTGTTAAAGAATGTTCATTCATATTATCTGCTAATTTTTCTATTAATTCTAAATCTATGTTTTTCATTATTTTCTCCCAATTTTATATATAATTACATATTTAATAATTATTAGTTACTTCCTATAATTCTTAGTTCTTTTACTCCCTCAATCTCACTGATAAGCTCTAACATACCCTCTATTTTTCTAAGAATATTTTCAGTTGTTTGAACTGAAATTGTTGCTCTACCTATACCATCAATTGCTATATTTTGAATAATTGTAAGAATATTCATATCATGTGATGCTATAACATCAAGGATTCTTGCAAGAATTCCTGGTTCATCAACAAGAGCTAAGTGAATGCTAAATACTTTTTCCTTTCCACTTTCAAAGAAAGGTTTAATATAATCTTTATATTTATAATAAGTACTTCTACTAAGCCCCACTCTTTTTATAGCTTCATATTTTGATATTTTTTCTTGTTGAATAAGGTCATTTACTTTTATTACATTTTGAATTGATGTAGGTAAGATTCTTCTATCAACTATAAAATATTCCCTTTTCTCCTCTAAATCTGATTTTCTTTTCTTTCTATTTGCCATTTAACTCCTCCTTACAAAAAGCCTTTACTGTATTTTTTAATAACATAGCTATTGTCATTGGTCCTACTCCACCTGGAACAGGAGTTATATGAGAAGCAATCTGACTTACATTATCAAAATCTACATCTCCACAGATTTTTCCCTCTTCTCTGTTTATTCCTACATCAATTACAACAGCCCCTTCTTTTACCATTTCCTTTGTTAAAAATCTTGCTTTTCCTATAGCTATAACTATAAGATCAGCTCTTTTTAAAATTCCCTCTAAATCTTTAGTCTTACTATTACATACTGTTGTTGTTGCTCCCTTATTTATTAGAAGAGAGGCAACAGGTTTTCCAACTATATTACTTCTTCCAACAACCACAGCATTTTTCCCATTTAAATCAATATTAAGCTCATCTATTAGATACATTATTCCTTGAGGTGTACATGAAATAAATCCATCATTTTCTCCAAGCATAACCTTTCCTAAACTTTCAGGTTTAAAACCATCTACATCTTTTCTTATATCTATTGCATCACATATTTTTTTTTCATCAATATGTTTTGGAAGAGGTAATTGAACTAAAATTCCGTTTATATCTCTATCCTTATTTAATTTCTCTATTTCTTTTAATAGCCCCTCTTCAGAAATATTTTCAGATAAAACTATCTCTTTACTATATATACCTACTTTATCACAAGCTCTTATTTTAGATCTTACATATATCTTAGAAGCTGGATTTTCTCCTAAAATTACAACAGCAAGTCCAGGGACTTTATTAAATTTTTCTTTAAAACCTACAACTTCCTCTTTTAATTTGTTCAAAATTTCTTCTGAACACTTTTTTCCGTCAATTATCATAAAACTAGCTCTCCTTTTAAAGTATCTCTTATAATAATTTTTCTCCTATTTTTATAAAGTTCCCATTTAAAAGATCTGCTCCTTTTAATACTTTTTTGCTTTCAGGTTTTGCAAGAGTAATTATTACAGACCCATCTCCTGTTTTTACAACAGGTCCTATTCCTTTAACCTTATCTACAATTTCTCCCACTTCACCATTCTCATATACTTTTCCATTTTTCTTAACTTCATATACTTTTAGCATTTTATCATTAAGAGTTGTGAAAGCACATGGGAAAGGATTTATTCCCCTTACAAAATTGTAAATCTCTTTTTCTGATTTATTCCAATCAATTTTTAAATCTTCTTTTTTAAATGGTTTTACAAAAGTTGCCTCTTCGTGATTTTGAACAATTCTTGGATTTGTTTTTGCAAAAATCATTCTTACTGCTTCTGTAAGAGCTTCTGCCCCTATCTCTTTTAATTTATCATGAAGTGTTAAGAAAGTTTCCTCTTCTGTAATCTCTGTTTCCTTTGTTAAAATAATATCTCCAGCATCAAGTTCTTCTGCTATATACATTATTGTTACACCAGTTTTAGTATCTCCATTTATAATGGCAGCATTTATAGGTGCAGCTCCTCTGTATTTTGGAAGAAGTGATGAGTGAACATTTATTATTCCATATTTTGGTATATCAATTATGCTTTGTGGAATTATTTTTCCATAAGCCACTACAACTATTAAGTCAGGATTAAGTTCTTTTATCTCTTTTTCAACTGTCCCATCTTTTAATGTTGTTGGTTGGTAAACAGGTATATTATGGTCTAAACCATATTGTTTTACTGGAAGATAAGTTATCTTTCCACCTCTTTTATTTACTTTGTCTACTTTTGTATATATACCTATAACTTCATGTTCCTTATTCATTGCATCTAAACATGGAACAGCAAATTCAGGTGTTCCCATAAATAATATTCTCATCTATTTTGTTCTCCTCTTTTGGTTAAGAATTTATTTCTTATCCTTTTCTATGTTTTCAACTATTTCTATAAAAGATTTTATATCATTAAATTCTTTATATACAGAAGCAAATCTAACATATGCCACTTCATCAAGCTCTTTCAATTTTTTTAAAACAATCTCTCCTAAATCACTTGTACTTATTTCACTATCAAGAGAATTTTGTAAACCTCTCTCTATTTCAAGAACAAATTCTTCAAGAGTATCTCTACTTATATTTCTTTTTATTGTTGCTATTGAAAGTCCTCTCATCAATTTTTCTTTATCAAATTTCTCTCTATTTTTATCTTTTTTTACAACATATATTGCCCTCTCCTCAACTTTTTCATATGTTGTAAATCTTTTTTTACAAGCTGTACATTCTCTTCTTCTTTTTATTGAGTTTCCATTGATAAATAATCTACTGTCTACAACCCTTGTGTCATCATTGTTACAAAATGGGCAATTCATATATTCCTCCTGCCTTAAATGGCTTCTTCTTCATCTATTGATTTAATTACTTCTTCAGGGGTACGACAATTCATAAGTCTATTTCTAAAATTTTCATTTCTTATAAGTCTTGAAATTCTTGCAAGAACTTTAAGATAAATTTGACTGTCTTCAATTGGAGAAGCAAAAACAAAAAATATGTTTACTCCCTCTTTATCTAAAGAATTAAAATCTATTTTTTCTTTACTAATTCCAAATGCCACTGTAAGTTTTGATGCTGTATCTGTTTTAGCATGTGGTATTGCTATTCCTTTTCCTATTCCTGTACTTCCAAGCTCCTCTCTCTCCATTAGAGCTTTCTTTATAATATTTTTATCTTGTATATTAGGAGATTTTGACATTAAAACTGACAACTCTTCTAATACTGTTTCTTTTGTCTTACTTTTTAAATCTAATGTTATTAAATCTTTTGACATATAGTCTGTAATTTTAATTATATTTAACATTTTATGCCTCCAAAATATAATTTTTCAAATCTAAATATATTTCCATATGATAATTTAGATACTTTTCATAAGTACCTAAAACCGAATATAAACTCTGAACCTCTACATTCTCTTTAAGA
>JAHHTB010000217.1 GCA_020024855.1 Fusobacterium sp. | reverse complement strand
ATGTAAAATAGGAAGTGGAAAGATGTTTGAGAGGGAATATGTTTTTAGAGGAAAACACGCAGAATTTGTAAAAGATTTAACTGGAAAGTTTGGTGGAGATGGGAAGTATCAAATTTTAAGTAGAAATTTAGATGTTTTTTTGTTAGCTCCAATAATAGGATTTATATATAAACGTCAAGGTAAAATAGATAGTTCTCTAAATTCTGAAGGTAAAAATGAAAATACTAAGATATTTTTAGAACAAATGTTAAGAATAAAGGATGAAGCAATATATAATTATAGATTGATAATGTTAAGAGATAAAAAATATGAAAGCTCTATGGAAATGAGAATAGAAAAGGCTTTTAAAAATATAGGAACACCTGAAGGAGAAAAGGATTTAGAACATTTTAATAGCTATATATTAGGTGGAGTAGAAGTGCTATACGAAAAGATAATGTTGAATGCCAAAAACAGCGAAGATTATATTTTAAATATATTGGAATTTATGACAGAGTTTGAAAATGAGAATAATGATGTTGTTGATATATTGGATATAATTTAAAATAATTATCAAAAAGGAGAAATTATATGAAAGTAAGGGCTTTATATGATATTTTTGAAGATGAGAATGAAGGAAAAATAGTATTACCAAACTTTCAAAGAGAATTTGTCTGGGAAGAAAAGCAACAAAAAGAGTTATTAGCTACTTTTCTTGTAGAGCTACCAATAAGTAGTATCTTACTTTTAAAAGGAAGTCCAGATGATTTTAACTACAGAAAACTATGCTTTAAAGAAGAAGTAGAAGGAGCAAGAGAAGAGTGTTATTATCTATTAGATGGACAACAAAGAATGAGTACATTAAAATCTATATTTTATAATTTTTTTGATAAAAATTGGGAAGATAATTGGACAAGATTATATGGTAAACTAAGAAATGTCTGGTTTTTAAGAATGAAGAATTTAGATGAGGATAGTTTTGATATTTTTGGATATGAAGATTTAAATTTTGCAAATGAAAATCTAAGAAAATTTACTCCACAAGAGGTAGTAGATAATATAGAGGTTTTCAGAATATTAAAAACTAAGAAAGATTGTTGGTATCACCCGGAGTACAAATTTTTAAATTCAAGTGGAGAGATTATCTTAAACGATATAGAAAGAAAAAATGAATATATAAAAAAATGTGCTAGAGAGTATTTGATTCCATTAAATGGATTAGTTATAGATAAAAATATACAACAGTATATATTGAGTAGAATAGCAGATAATAGAATAAATGAGATATTTTTGGAGATTGAAGAGGAAGAGGATGAAGTTAAAAAACTTCAAAAAATACAAAGATATTTTTCAAGACCAGAACTAACGTGTTCATTGAGTACTTTAGTTGATTACGAGAACTTAAAAGAGAAACTAAAATATGAAATTTGTGCTAACTGGAGAGTGAAAGTAGGAAACTTTTTAGACAAGCTTTTGAGACAAGAGATTAGTTTGATAGAGATAGAAAAAAATGAAATAAGTAGAGGAATAGCAATATTTGAGACAATAAATAAAGGAGGGACACCACTAGATAATTTTGATTTGATAGTGGCTAAGTCAGCAAAAGATTCTAATGAGAAAGCTTTGACCCAAAGAGTTAGAGAGTATTTAGAAAAAGATATCATTATTCCAGAAAGTGTAATTGGAGTTGAAAAAGAATGGAATGCTAGAGGATTGAGATTGATGACATTAAATGATGAGATTAGTAAAAAGATAAAAAATCAATACTTAAATACCCTATCTATATTTTTTCATATTGATACAGATTATGAATCATTAAAAGTTGATCATATAAAAAGAGATAAAATTTTTGAAATGACACCTGAAGGAATAAATAGTTTAACAGAGAAAACAATAGACTCAATATTGAGAACATTGGCTTTTTGTAATTTAAGATTAGGAATAATTGAATTAGGAGATATATCTTTTGAATTAACTCTCATTCCTTTAGCTTATTTACTAAGGAGAGATGAGATTTGGACAAGTAAAAAAGCATTAGATAAGTTGGAATATTGGTATTGGGTTTCTGTTTTTACAGGAAGATATAGAGAAAAACAGAATATAAGAGCAATAGATGATTTAAAAACTCTATGTCATTGGATAATAGAAGAAAATTACAGGGATAAAAAAGTAATTGATCTACTAGAGAATAAGATAAATAAAGTTTTAACAGTAGATGAGTATTCAGATTTAAAAACTCTAAAGGATGGATCGTTAACTCCAACTCCAGTTGTAAAAGGTATATTATCATACGTTTTAAGTAGAAATCCATTTGATCTATTGATAGGTGAGGAAGAAAGAATATATAGTAAAATTTTAAGTGATCCAGAATATAAGTTAGAAGAGCATCATTTGGTTCCTTTAGGTGGAGATAAGAAATTAGGTGAACTTTCATCTAAAGTAAGAAATGATAAGAGCCATATTCTTAATAGTGTATTAAATAAAACAAAAATATCCAAAAAAGCTAATAGAGATATATCTAATTTAAAAATATCAGAATATATATCGCAGGTTAAAGAGATTTGTAGAATAAGTCATTGTATTCCAATAAATTTAGAAAGAGGCGAAAATGAGAGTTTAAATAAATATTTTGATAGATTAGTGGGAGAAAGATATATCAAAATTAGAGAAACTCTATTGGATGAATTACACAATTTAAAAATGTAAGAAATTATTTTTATAAATAAGCTGTTGTAAGCTGATGATTTTTATTCATTAGTTTTCAACATCACTTTTTATAATAAACTATTATTTTAGATGAAGCTTTGTTATTTGAAAGAAATTGATATATATGTTATGATAGGGTTGAGTAAATTACAAATTAAGGGGGGTTAAATCTGTTGTTAATAATATATAATTTTATATAAAAATCTATAAAATGTTGAAAGATTATGATATAACACTATTGAGGTGATAATATGAAATATTACTCAATA
>JAHHTB010000216.1 GCA_020024855.1 Fusobacterium sp. | reverse complement strand
TTTTATTATCAAAAATATTTTTATGAATTAGTATTCTATTTTTAAAATGAAAAAATTTTGTATTTGTAAGTTATTCTTTTTATTTAAAAATAAAAAAGTGCTAGTATTTTGTACTAACACTAAAAATTTATATCACTATTTTTTGATGATTTTTTATTATTTGGAAGAGAATAAATAAAAGAGGCAATATATGTAGTAATGGGAGCGACAACTACAAGACCAATACTTCCTATTATTATTTTTATAATTTCAGATGTTACAAGTTTCATATTAAGTATTTGCAAAAGTGATGTATTTCTTTCTAGAAAAAGAATCATAAGAGTTAAAAATCCACCAGAATATGCAAGAAGTAAAGTCGTTGTCATTGTTCCTATTACTGCTCTTCCAACATTAAATCCAGATTTTATAAGTTCTTTCCTTGTAATATTAGGATTGTGAAATTTAAGCTCTTGAATAGTTGCACTCATATCCATAGCAATATCCATAGCTGCCCCACTTGCACCTATAATTATAGCAGAATAAAAAATATCAAGAATATTTATACTCATAGAACTTGAGAATAAAACATTTTGAGCCATAGGCTGATTCATACCATCAATTTTAAAAGTATCTCCAAAGAAAAATGTAAGAGCTGCTGTTACAAAAAGTCCAGATAAAGTTCCTAAAAAAGCACTCCAACCTTTTTTGGTAAAACCTGCAACAAGAAAAATAATAAGTGCAGAAAGAAAAATAAGAGAAAATAAAGTTATTATAAAAATGTTTTCTCCTTTTTTTAAGGCTGGAATAAGATAATTCCAAATTATTAAAACACTACCTATAAAAGAAAGTAGGGATTTAATTCCAATTTTTCTTGCATAAGTAATAAGAAGAACTATAAAAATAAGAGCAAGAGCCATAATTTTTTCTATTCTTAGAAGTGAAAGTACTTTTCCATTTATTTTTCCTGTTTCTTTATCAAGAGATGTAGCGATGAGGACTTTATCTTTTGGCTCATAAAATTCATCATATTCAATACTTCCACTTAAAAGATTATTTGTTTCAAGTATAGTATCTTTATATTTTCCAGTAAGGATAGCAACTTCTAAATGCTGACAACCCACTTTTGAAACTCCCTGAACTATTGCATCACTATTATCTACAGTAAGGACTATTCCTATATTTTCTTTTTTAAAGAAATACCCTTCTGATTTTGTATTAAAAATCAGAAGGGTAAGGAATAGAATAATACAAACTATTATTCCTATTTTTTTCACATTATCACCCTATAACTATTTAATTTCTTCTCCCATTGACTTAGCTATTAATTTTGCAACATCTGTATTGTCTTTAAATCCAATGAATAATTGAGCATCTTTTCCAACAGCTGCTAAAGGAACTTGAACAGCTGTATGAGCATAAGATGTCCACATCATTCCTGAACGTTCAGAAATTATATGTGTGACTGCAATTGCAACAGGGCTATAACCACCGAAAAACTCACTAGCATTTTTGTTTTTATCTTGTAAATCCATAGCTTTTATAATAGAAGATTTTTCAGAATCAGTTAATTTTGAAAGTCCCATATTTTTTTCTATGTACTTAAAGAAAGCATCTCTATCTCCTGTATAAGCTTTTTGAAGTACATCTTCTACAGAAACTTTTACATTTTTAAGTTCATCAAGTTTTAAGAAATAGTTAGCTCCAAATCCAAGTCCCATACCTCCTGTTTCATGGTCAGCAGCTACAACAATTAAAGTATCTTTAGGGTGTTCTCTATAAAAATCATAAGCTGATTTTATAGCATCATCAAAAGCAATTGTATCATAAATTGTACCCATAACATCATTTGCATGAGATGCATGGTCAATTCTTCCACCTTCAACCATCATAAAGAAACCATCTTCATCTTTTTGAAGAAGTTCTATTCCTTTATCAGTCATTTCTTTCAAACTAGGAGTAGTTTTTTTATTTCTATCTATTTCGTAAGGCATATGTGATGCTTCTATAGCTGCAAAAACTTTTTCTCCAGCTTCAGGTTTCCATTTTCTAAAATCATTTCCAGATTTTTCTCCTACAAATGTTTTATATCCTTTGTTTTTAAATTCTTGAATTAAATCTCTTGAATCTTTTCTCTTACTTGAAAGTTCACTATCTTTTTTTGCAAAATGTCTATATCCACCTCCTGCAAAATAATCAACATTACTTTTTACATAGTCTTCAGCAATTCCATTCTCATCATTTCTACTCATATTATGAGAAGCAAAAACAGCAGGAGTTGCATGAGTGATTCTTGTTGTTGTAACAAGTCCAGTTGATTTTCCTTGTTCTTGTGCTATTTCAAGAAGTGTTTTAAGATTTTTACCATCAGGAGTTTTTGAGATTACACCATTATTTGTTTTATGCCCAGTTGCAAGAGCAGTTCCTGCAGCAGCAGAGTCAGTAATAAGTGTATCTGCTGAATATGTAGTTGTTATGGCTGAAAATGGAAGTGAGTTCATAAGAAGTTTTCCATCTTTATTCATAACTCCTTTCTTATATTCTTCAGAAATTTGTCTTTGTGCAGCTCCCATTCCATCACCTATAAAATAAAAAATATACTTTGGTCCTTCGGCAAAAGCAGACATACTAAGAGCTAAAACTCCTGATAAAAATAATTTTTTTCTAGATAATTTCATTTTTTCCTCCTAATTACTTTAATTTTGATTTCTGAAAAATTATATACCTCAAAAGTTAAAAGAAGTTAGTTTTTAAGTAAAAAAAATGTAAAATTAAAATGAAAAAATTTAAATGAAGTATTATTAAAACAAAATAAATTATTTTTGATAAAAAATTCTAGAATATGGATAATAAGAAAGATGTTTAAGAAGATTTTATGTTATTGATTTAAGATTCAGTTATACAAAAAGAGTGGCGGCTCCATGAGGGATCGAACCCCAAACCCTCTGATCCGAAGTCAGATGCTCTATCCAATTGAGCTATG
>JAHHTB010000215.1 GCA_020024855.1 Fusobacterium sp. | reverse complement strand
ATTTTAATATATAATATAAGGATATTTAAAAATATTGATAAAGAATTTAAAAAAAAGTAATATAAAAGGAGATTATACAAGAAAATGTTAAAAGTAATAAAAAAAATTATACCTAAAAAAATGTATATGTACCTATATATTAGATACTCTCTTTTTAAGAAGAATAAATTAGTAAATAAGATAATAAAAAAATATAATTTAAAAAGAATAAATATTGATGAGTTAAAATCAAATAAGTCATCTCAAAGAATATACATATTAGGAAGTGGTAAATCAATAAATAATATAACTGAAAAGCAATGGGAAGATATAAAGAAATCAGATAGTGTTGGATTTAATTTCTGGTTATACCACTCTTTTGTTCCTAAATTTTATTGTTATGAAGAAGGGCCAGATAAAAAGAGAAATAATACTTTCTATAAAATATTAAAAGACAAAAAAGAAAATTATTCAGAGGTATTATTTTTATTAAAAAGTATAGATTGGTGTGAAATAAGTTACAATAAAATACCTAGAAACTTATCAAATAATTATAGAGTTTGTAATGAAATTAACTCTTTAGGTAAAGACAAAAAAGAATTTTTAAATTTTTTAAAAATGATACCAATGAAGCAATTGATAACTAAAAGAGGTACTGTAACTTTTTTAATATATTTATCCTTTCTAATGGGATATAAAGAAATCATTTTATGTGGAGTAGATTTAGATACAACAGAATATTTTTTTGAAAATCAAAAATATAATAATTATGAAATTCCTAAGAATGAAATGAAAAATATCCATTTTACAGAAGAAAAAAGAAAAGATACATTAGCTATGTCTGAAATAATATTAATTTTAAGAGAATATTTATTAAAAAATGATATAAAATTAATGTTAATAAATAAAGTCGGAAAATTAAAAGATGATTTAGAAATACTAGAATAATTTAATAAAAAGGAAAACTTTATGAGTATAGAAAGAAAAAAAATAACTAATAATATTGTATGGCTTATGTTTGATCAAGTCTTTATATTGTTTTTACAATTTATAGTAGGAATTAAAATAGCTAATTATTATGGAGCAGAAATTTATGGTAAATATTCCTATGCCCTTTCATTAGTTGCTTTTTCTGGAATATTTTTTGAAATTTTAAATGGTAGAATCATAAAAAAGTATTACACAGATGAAAATTTTGTAAAAATAGTTTATAATATAACTTTTTTTAGAAATACAATAGCAATAATATTATTTTTTATACCATTTATTTTAAAATTAACAATAGGAATAGAAAATACATTATTTTGGTTACTAATTTTTATATGTTTAGATAATATACTTACAACCACAACTTTTGGAATAGAGAATTTTTTTGAATATAAATTGGAATCGAAGAGAATAGTTATTTCAAATAATATAGTTAAAGTAGTTTCATATTCTTTGCAATATATATGTATGTTATTAAATATGGGAATTGTTGTAATACCAGTTATAAGATGTGTTGGAAGTTTAATAAGAGTTTGTATACTTAAGCTACAATATAAAAAATATTATTCTATTAATAAAAATTTAGAAAAAAGAATAGATTTTAAATTTTTATTAAAACTAATAGACGAAGGAAAGTTTTTATGGATAACGTTTATTTCTTTTCTAGTTTATACTCAAATAGATAAAATAATGATAGAACGTTATCTAGGAGAAAAGGAAGTAGGAATATATACAATAGCTATGCAATTGACAACAATTTTGGCTATATTAATAGGACCTATTCAAAATTCGATATATCCTAAAATGATTGAATTATATAAGAAAGATTATAAAAAATATTACAAGTTTTTTCTTTTTTCAAATACTATAATAACTCAATTATATTTAGTTTTAACAATTTTATCTATAATAGTAGTAAAATATTTATTTAAATATGTTTATTCAAAAGAATATTTTTCAGCTATAGGTGTATATACTATTTTGGCTTTTTCTATTTTTATAAAAGCTAATGGTTCACTACAAACAAGTCATATGACAATAAAAAATATAACACAAAAAAGTTTTTATAAGACATTGATAAGTTTATTTATAAATATATTTTTAAATATAATTTTAATAAAAAAATATGGTGTAAATGGAGCAGCAATAGCTACATTAATAACACAGTTTATAGCTTTATTTGTTGTTGATTTTTTTATTAAGGAGTATAGAGAGCAAGCTTTTGTTCAATTAAAATCACTTAACACATTTTATTTTTTTAAAAGTTTAATTATTGAATTTAAAGGTATAAAGGAGAATAAAAATGTATAAAGGGAAAAAAATATTAGCTATAATACCAGCTCGTGGAGGTAGTAAAGGAATACCTTCAAAAAATATAGTAGAAATAAAAGGGAAACCATTAATTCAGTATAGTATAGAATGTGGAAAAAATTCTAAATATATAGATAGAACAATTATTTCTACTGATAGTGAATTAATAAAAAAAGTTGCTATAGAATGTGGTGGAGATGTTCCTTTTATGAGACCAAAAGAATTAGCAGAAGATAGTTCAAAAACGATAGATTGTTTAGTTCATGCAGTAAATGAATTAAAAACCATGGGAGAAGAATATGACTATTTAGTATTACTACAGAATACAGTTCCTCTAAGAAAATCTTGGCAAGTAGACGAAGCAATAGAAAGTTTTTTTTCTTCTACAGAAAGGAGCCTAGTAAGTGTAACAGAGGTAGAACAACACCCAATTCTAATGAGAACAATAGAGAAAGATGGAACATTAAAAAATCTTTTAAAAATGAATAGTACTATGAGAAGACAAGATTTCCCAAAATTTTATAAAGTAGATGGGGCTATATATATACAAAAATTAGATAAAGATTTTAATTTGGAGACAAGTTTAAATGATGGAAGATTAGCTTATATAATGGATGAAAAATATTCAACAGATATAGACAGCTATGTAGATTTAAAAATAGTAGAATATTATTTAGAGAAAGAA
>JAHHTB010000214.1 GCA_020024855.1 Fusobacterium sp. | reverse complement strand
AAATATATTCCGATTTTGAAGAAACTATAAATCAAATTATATCAGAGACTTTTAGCTTTAAAGATCCAATAAGTGTTAATATTTCAGATGAAGTGTATAATTATTTTTATATGTCGGACTTATTAAGCAAAAAAGATTTAAATAAAGCAATAGAAACTGAGTTTGAATCGGTTTGCTTTGAAAAAAAGTATAATGTAAATGCTTTAGAAGCAAGATATATATTAGTAAATGATCCAAATGACAAAGAAAGAATAAAGGTAATACATGTTTCAGAAAATAAAATGAAAGTTACAAAATTGTTACAATCTTTTGATGGAAAAAAACTTGAAACGATGATTCCTATTTCTTTAAGTATTCCTAATATATTGGATTTAAAACCAAAAGAAAATTCATTAATAGTAAATATTGAAGATACAACAGTTATTACAACTATAGTTGGACAAAAAGTGTATGGTATACAAAAACTATCAATAGGATCAAGTAATATATTAGATCAAATTAATGAAGAAGAAAATTCTTATTTAAAAGCTTATGAAATATGCAAAAATACAACGATATATACAATGGAAGGAAAAGATTTACAAGAAAATGAAAACAAGTATTTAGAAAAGATTGTTCCTACATTATATGATATAGCAACTCAAGTGAAAGAAATTGTTAATGCTTCATTATTAAAAATAGATAAAGTATATATAACAGGAACAGCTTCTGTAATTAATAATATTGATTTATATTTTGAAGAAATATTAAATGGAACTAAATGTGAAATATTAAAACCTTTTTTTATAGAAGATAGTCCTAAAATTAATATGAAAGACTATATAGAAGTTAATTCTGCAATATCATTAGCTTTACAAGGATTAGGATATGGAATAAAAAATGTAAACTTTAATAAGAAAAAGTTAAGTGAACAAATAAAAGTAGCGTTATCTTCAGATGTTACTTTTGGAAAGAACAATAAAAAAAGAAATGCAATTAAGATTAATATAAATAAACCTAAAGTGAAAAAATGGCTAGGAAGAGAAATATATGGAATTTTATCAATTTTAGCAATATATATTGCTATATCAAAATATATACAGATTGGATTTAACGAAAAAACAAATCAAATAAAATCTGTTAAATCAGATATAGATAAACAAATACAGTATATAAAACAAGATAAAAGTAAGATAGATCTAAAAGCATCAGAATATGAAACGCTTATAACAAATTTACAAAATATAAATGAAAATATAAATGAAATAAATACTTATAGAAATAAGATAACTATAATGTTAAGTGAGATTATGAATATAATTCCAAAAGAAGTTCAATTGATTTCTATAGAAAATCCAAGTGGTAAAAAAGTAATAATAAATGCACAATCAAAGAAATATGAACAATTAGCTTATTTTAAGGCTTTATTAAAGTCTAATGGAGTATTGGAACCTACATCAATAGTATCTTCTGGTCCACAAAAAGAAAGTGAGTTTGTTAAAATTATAATAGAAGGAGAGTTACCATGAAAGAAATTTTAAGTGCAATAGTAGCTATACTTTTAACAATATTAACAATATTTTGTATAGTTAAAGGAATTTCAATTGGAAATTTTCAAATATTAAGTGTTAATGAAATTAAAAAGAATAGCTTAACATTAGATTCAAAAATAGAAGAAGTTAATAATTTAAAGAATGTAAAACATAAAAGTGATTTAAACAGTTTACAAGATTCTATAAAAAAATTATCTAAGAAAAAACAAGAATATTTAGATTTAGCAAGTGTAAGTTCTGATGCTGAAATAAAAAAAGCAAATTTAGAGCAAACATATGCAATGGAGTTTTTATGGAATAAAGTTGGAAGATATGCTACAAAAGAAGGCTTAAATTTAACATGGAATGTAGTATCTTCAGGAACAAATAATAAGTATAATTTAAATTTTACAATTAAAGGAAGTTATATAGGAACTATTAACTATATTTATACTTTAGAAAATGATCCAGAGCTAGCGTTTAGAATAGAAAATTTTAAAATTAGTGGAGCTGGAAGTTCTTCAGAAAGTGATGAAGTAACAGCAACCTTTACAATATCTAATATAGGAATTAAGGAAGAAACTATAACTTCATCAAGTAATATGACTGATAGTTCAAAAGAGAGTGCTGAAAACAAGGAAAAAACACTTGAAAATGATAAAGAATAAAATTATTGGAAGGAGAAAATATTAATGAAATCAATAATAAAAGAAATTTTTATTATATTACTTTTAATTATAACAATATGTTTAATATTTGGAGTAATATTTTATGACTATATACCAACCAATAAAGTAGTTCCAAGTACGGTAGAAGCTTACGAAACATCTAATACAATAAAAGATGAGATAAGTCAAGAAATTGTTGAATCTCCAAAACAAAATATAACATTTGAAATAACAGATTCAGAGTTAAATATACGTAAACAAGATAATACGTATGTTTCAGGAAAAGCAAATCCTTTTGCTGCAATTTCAGCAAATCCGAATGATGGAAATACAAACAATAATATTAATCAAAACAAAAACCCAGATTCATCAAATCATTTTTTTAATGATTTGAGTGAAATAAAATAATATTTAATTAGGTTATATTTAATATAAATAAATATATACAAAAAACAAAAGGAGGAATTTATAATGAAAAAACAAAATGGTATCACATTAGTTGCTTTAGTTGTAACTATAGTTGTTCTATTAATATTAGCAGGAGTTAGTATTAGCTTAGTAATGGGACAAAATGGTGTTGTAAAAAAAGCACAAGATGCAAAAACAAATTACACAAATGCAGCTGGAGAAGAACAAGATCAAATGGATAAAGTTGCTAATGAAATAAATAAATTATTAGAATAATATCAATTTGCAAAAATAAAACAAGGTTACCTAAAAGTTAAATACAAATAAAATTATTTAGGTAGCCTTTTTTACATAAGGAGAAAAATGAATATACTAATTTACTTTTATATTTTTATA
>JAHHTB010000213.1 GCA_020024855.1 Fusobacterium sp. | reverse complement strand
TTTTCGAAAAAACTTTCTCTTTTCTTTTATTTTTTGAAAAAATTTTTTACAAATTATTTATTATCAATTCTTAGTCTGTCAATCTTTTTTTATATAATAAAAATCAAATAAAATTTACTTGCAATTTTTTGGAAAAAATACTAATATGTAGTAGTTGATTTACTAAAAGAACACTATATATTGTGTTTTATTTTTGTCTTAACATATAGATTGCTTAAGGAGAGAAAATCATGATAGAAAAAGTTATAAAAAGAGATGGAGAAATCGTCCCTTTTAAAAAAGAAAGAATTGAAAGAGCTATTACACTTGCTGCTGGACAAAGTGAAAAACCAATGGATCCAGAAACAATAAAAAAAATTGCTACACAAATTGAAAATTTAGATACAAAAGAACTTGGTGTTGAAGATATTCAAGACTTAGTTGTAAAAAAGCTTATGGCTACTTCAAGAAAAGATGTTGCTATGTTATATCAAGGTTATAGAGCTGTAATGGCAGATAAAAGAGATAAAGAAAAAAATATCTATAAACAAATTTATGAATTAATTGATGCTACTGATAAAGATCAAATGAACGAAAATGCAAATAAAGATTCTAAAACTATTTCTGTTCAAAGAGATTTACTTGCTGGTATCTCATCAAAAGATTACTATCTTAATAAAATTCTTCCTAAGCATCTAAAAAATGCTCATGAAGCTGGGGAGATACACATTCATGATCTTGACTATCTTCTTTTCAGAGAAACAAACTGTGAACTTGTTGATATAGCAAGAATGCTTAAAGGTGGATGTAAAATAGGTAATGCTAAAATGCTTGAGCCAAACTCTGTTGATGTAGCTGTTGGGCACATTGTTCAAATAATCGCCTCTGTTTCATCAAATACTTATGGTGGTTGTTCAATCCCATATTTAGATAAAGTTTTAGTTCCATACATTATAAAAAGTTTTAAAAAGCATTTTAGAAAGGGACTAAAATATGTTGAAAGAGTTGACGAAACTATAATTGAAAAAGTAATGAATGAAGAAAATATAGAATATTCAAATTCAAGTTTAAAAGAAAGATTCCCAGCTGGATTTGATTATGCTACTGATATGACTGAAGAATCAGTTAAACAAGCTATGCAAGGACTTGAATATGAAATAAACTCACTTTCAACTGTAAATGGTCAAACACCTTTTACTACAATTGGAATAGGTACTGAAACTTCTTGGGAAGGAAGACTTGTTCAAAAATATGTTCTTAAAACTAGAATGGACGGTTTTGGAGCTAAAAAAGAAACTGCTATTTTCCCAAAAATTGTTTATGCAACTTGTGAAGGTTTAAATTTCAATCCTGAAGATCCTAACTGGGACATATCTCAAATGGCATTTAGTTGTATGACAAAATCTATTTATCCTGATATTCTTTTTGTTACAAAAGAGCAAGTTGATAATGGAACTGTTGTATACCCTATGGGTTGTAGAGCTTTCTTATCCCCTTGGTATGATAAAGAAGGAAAAGAAATTTATTCTGGAAGATTTAACTTTGGAGCAACATCAATTAACCTTCCAAGAATTGCTATAAAAAATAGAGGAAATGAAAAAGGATTCTACAAAGAACTTGATAGAATTCTTGAACTTTGTAAAGAAAACTCTGTCTTTAGAGCACAATATTTAGAAAATACTCAAGCTGAGATTGCCCCTATCATATGGGAAGAGGGAGCTCTTGCTGAAAAAAATCCTAAAGACACAATAAAAGATCTTATCTATGGTGGATACTCAACTGTTTCTATTGGATATATAGGTCTTAGTGAAGTATCACAATTAGTATATGGAAAAGATTTCTCTGAAGATGAAGAAGTTTATGAAAAAACATTTAAAATTTTAAAACATATGGCTGATAAAGTTGCTGAATTTAAAAAAGAAACTAATCTTGGATTTGCTCTTTATGGAACACCAAGTGAATCACTTTGCAATAGATTCTGTAAAATAGATAAAGAAGAATTTGGAATAATTCCTATGATTACTGACAAAGGATATTATGATAACTCATTCCACGTTTCTTCTCATTTAAAAGTTAATCCTTTTGAAAAACTTAGAATGGAAGCACCTGGACACAAATATTCTTGGGGTGGACATATAAGTTATATAGAAACAGATTCATTAAAAAATAACCTTGAAGCTGTTTATGAAATTTTAAAATATGCTAAATCTGTTGGAATTCACTATATGGGAATTAATCAACCAGTTGATAAATGTCATAAGTGTGGATTTTCTGGAGAATTTCTTGCAACAGAAGATGGATTTACTTGTCCACAATGTGGAAACCACGATAGCACTCAAATGAATGTTATAAGAAGAGTGTGTGGATACCTTAGTCAACCCGATGCAAGACCATTTAACAGTGGAAAACAAAAAGAAGTTATAGCGAGAGTAAAACATATGTAGGAGATATTATAATGAACTATTCAGATATTAAATTTACTGATATGATAAACGGAAAAGGAATAAGAGTTACTCTTTTTGTAAGTGGGTGCTCTCATAGATGCAAAGGTTGTTTTAATAAAGAAACTTGGAACAGTGAATATGGTGTTCCATTTACAGAAGATATTCAAGAAAATATTTTAGAATATTTTGAAAGATTTAATTCTTCTATGAGAGGTTTATCTCTTCTAGGAGGAGATCCTACATATCATAAAAATATAGAGCCCTTAAAAGATTTTTGTACAGAATTTAAAAAGCGTTTTCCTAAAAAAGATATTTGGATATGGTCAGGTTTTACTTGGGAACAAATTATAACTGATCCAAAAAAATATGATCTCCTTAAATTATGTGATGTCCTTGTTGATGGAAAATTTATAGAAGAACTTAAAGATGTAAATTTAAAATGGAGAGGTAGTTCAAACCAAAGAGTTATTGATGTTCAGTCAACAATAAAAAATAACAATAAAGTTGTTTTTTATGAAAATTAATAAATTTTGGTTCTTTGTCAAATAGTATTGGTAAAAAATAAAATAGATTTTCATAATAACCTTAATGTTGATTTTTGGCATT
>JAHHTB010000212.1 GCA_020024855.1 Fusobacterium sp. | reverse complement strand
AGATTGATAAAACCAACATCTGGAAAAATTTTAGTAAATGGGGAGGATATTTCTAAGAAAAATATAATAAAACTTAGAAGAAATATAGGTTATGTTATACAGAATACAGGACTTTTTCCTCATATGACAATAAAAGAAAATATAGAAATTGTGGCTAAGATGCAAAAAATGAAACCAGAAGAAATAGAAGAAAGAGCAAGGGAACTTATGGATACAGTTGGATTAAGTTACGATAAGTTTGCAAATAGATACCCAGCTCAATTATCTGGTGGACAACAACAGAGAGTTGGAATAGCAAGAGCCCTTATAATAAATCCAGATATAATTATAATGGACGAACCTTTCTCGGCTCTTGACCCAGTAACTCGTTCACAACTTCAAGATGAACTTATAAATATTCAGACTCAATTTAAAAAAATAATAATTTTTGTTACTCACGATATGGACGAGGCTATAAAAATAGCTGATAAAATTTGTATTATGGGTGGTGGAAAAGTAATTCAGTATGATAACCCAGAAAATATTTTAAAAAATCCTGTAAATGATTTTGTAAGTGAGTTTGTAGGTAAAAATAGAATATGGTCATCACCAGAATATATAAAAGTTGAGGATATAATGATAGATGACCCTGTAACTTGTTCAAGTAATATCTCAATTTTTAAATGTATGAAAAAGATGAGAGATGAAAGGGTAGATATGATTCTTGTTACAGATAAAAATGGAAAGCTTGATGGAATAATAACAGGAAAAATGATACAAAAAGAGGAAAATCATCATAAAACAGTTGGAGAAGTTATGATAAATCCTAAGATAGTAGTAAGACCAGACAATTCAATCTTAGATATTTTAAAACACGTAACAGAAAATGATTTGGCGAATGTTCCTGTTATAGATGAAGATAGAAAACTAAGAGGACTTATAACGAGAACAAGTCTTGTAACAACTTTAAGTGAACAATTTGATATAGGAACAGAGGAATAAAAAAAGAGGCTAGTATTAGCCTCTTTTATAATTAAATTTTATAGTTTTATATTTTTGGGAATAGTTCCAAAAGCTAAATCTTTCCCAGCTGATATAGAGGAGATTAGGGATAAATTAAGAATTATCTTATCTCCTTTTTTTGTTTCTATGAGCATAAAATTATCTTTTATTTCAGATATTTTTACATTGTAATATACTTTTTTATTACAAACAATATCATACATTTCAGTATCAAGTTTTTTTAATAAATCTAACATAATAATTCAGCCCCCTTTTAATTAAGTATACTTAATTTTACCTTACAAATTTTACTTTTTCAATAGATGAGAAAATTTTTTATCATTTAAAATTAAATATAATGTTTTTCTCTTATAGAATTTTTATTTTTTAAAAAATATCCTATAAGTGTTATTGCAAAAATTGTAAAATCAGCAAGGGCAGGAGTTAACCAGACACCATAAATTCCAAATATTTTTGGATAAATAAGAATTCCAACAACCACAAAGAAGAAACTTCTTCCAAAGGATAAAAGATTTGAAACAAGGGCTTTTTCCATAGATTGAAGATATGAAATATTAATAAAGTTTACTGCAAGGAAAACTAAACCAATTGTATAGCAGATAAGTCCAGTTGAGGCAAGACTTATAAGTTCCTCATTACCATCTGTAAATATGCTAACAATTTTTTTGTTGAAAATATTAATAGTTATAATAATAATAGTAGCTGTGATTATAGAAGTTTTATGTCCTAGTAAGAATATCTTTTTAAGTCTATCAATTCTATTAGCACCATAATTAAAACTTACAATAGGTTGGATACCTTGTGCAAGTCCATTGAAAAGCATTCTAAAAATATAAAATATATAGGCAACAATTGAGAAAGCAGCAACTCCTATTTCTCCTATCATTTTCATTAAAACAATATTAAATAACAGAGTAACAACTGCAATAGCAAACTCAATAATAAATGAAGGGAAACCATTTACTAGAATTCTTCCTACAATACTAATAGAAAAATGTAATTTTTTTTCAAGTTTAATACTAGATGAATCACTATAAAAATGTAGCCATAAAAAAATAAAAGAACATAGTTGAGAAAGTCCAGTAGCAGTAGCAGCTCCCCATATTCCCCATTTAAAAACTAAAATAAATAAAGCATCTAAAAATATATTAACAATAGCTCCAATAATCATAGAAAACATTGCATGTTTTGGAGCATTATCATTTCTTACCACAGCATTAAGTCCCATAGATAACATAAAAAATATATTAAACCATGCACTTGGAATAAGATATGCTCTAACATCATTATATAAAATATCATTTCCCCCCAGAAAAGATATTACATTTTTTTCAAATAAAACGATTGTAATAAGAGCCACAAGATATGCAGTAAATGTTAAAAAAAGTATATGAGAAAAAATTTTATTTACTTCGTTAACTTGATTTTTTCCCTTAGCAATAGAAATCATTGTTGCTCCACCAACACCAAACATAAGGCTTAAACCAACTAAAAAATTTGTAATTGGGTAAGCAATATTAATAGCAGCTAGGGCATTACTTCCTATTCCTCTTCCAACAAAAATACCATCAACAATAACATAAAATGCACTTACCATCATTCCTGCAACAGCAGGAAATGAAAAATAGAAAAAAAGTTTACCAATATTATCATTTTTTAAATCTACTCTTGACATTTACCTCACCCTAAAAGAATTTAACTAATCCTGCTCCAATTCCTGCATTAAAATAAGGTCTTATAACAGGTTTTTTCCCAGAAAATCCAACTCCTATACCCATTCCAACTCCAGCACCAGCTCTTGGTCTTGCCCCAGAACAACCTGTTAGAGCAAGAATAGTAATTATGACAAAAATTAATTTTTTCATACAATATCCCCCTTAATAAAAAATATGCCTATAGTATACTCATAAAATATTCATAAAAGCAAGATATCTTAAATTTTATTTTAAATAAAATAAAAAAATGTAATTTTTTAGTAAAATAGTTAAAATTGACACAGTTTTGCTTTATAAAATAGTTAGAATATAAAGA
>JAHHTB010000211.1 GCA_020024855.1 Fusobacterium sp. | reverse complement strand
AAAAAATAAAAATGTGTTACATGTCTGAAATTTCAAAGGAAATATTTAAATTTAATATAAATTTAGATGATGTAAATAAAAAAAGAAAAGAAAATTATTTGTATTTACTAGATAAATTAAAAAAAAATACACCGAATATAGTAAGATATTCCGTTTATCAGAAAAGTCCATTGTGCATGGTTGTTATTTTAGAAAATAGAGATATTATTCAAAAAGAATTAGCCCAAAAAGGAGTATATTGCCAGGTATTATGGCCATTATTAAATGAAATTAGAGAGAAATATAGTTTTGCAAGATGGTTTTCTGATCACATGCTTGCTATACCTTGTGATCAGAGATATTTAGAGAAAGATATGGATTATATAGGTAATTTGATAATAGAGTTAGTGAAAAAATATGAAAAGGGCAAGGAGTAAAATGAAAAAAATATTATTTATGAGGGGATATTTTTTTCCAGAAATAGCAGCTAGTAATCAAATGTGCTTAGAGTTTGTGAGAGAATTAGCTAAAGAAGGATACGAAGTGACTATTTTATGTCCAGTACCTTCTAGAGGAATAACAAATGAACAATATATTGAATACAAGGAAAAAAAAGTTGAGAAATTATCTGAAAGAATTATAGTAAAAAGATTTTGGTTGCCAAAAGAAGGAAAAAATATTTTATTAAGAGTTTTTAGATATATTATGCAAAATATGTATCAGTTGTTTTATGGGATAACTAATAATTATGACTTATTATTTTTATATAGTACGCCACCTACAAATGGATTAATAGGGAGTCTTTTAAGATGTTTAAAAAATAAGCCTTTTATATATTATTTACATGATATCTTTCCTGATTCTATGTTAAATATGGGAATGATTAATAATAAAGGTTTTATTTGGAAAGTAGGTAGAATTATAGAAAACTTTTCTTATAAACATGCAGATAGAATAATAACATTATCAAATAAAATGGTAGAAAATATTGTAAATAAAAATGTAGATTTAAAGAAAATAAATATAGTGTATAATTGGATTGATCCTAAAAAGATAAAATACATTGAAAGAGAGAATAATAGATTAATAAAAGAGTATAAAATCAATCCAAATAAATTTATAGTTACATATGCTGGAAATATAGGAGAGGCACAGTCAGTGGAAACTTTAATAAAAGTTGCGAAATTGATTGAAAATGATGAAAGTATATTTTTTGTAATTATTGGAAATGGTGCTAATGAAGAAAAATGTAAAAATATGGCTAAAAATATGAAAAATATTATGTTTTTACCTATGCAGCCTAAAGAAAAAATATCAGAAGTATATAGTCTTGGTGATATTTCAACTATACTATGTAAAAAAGGTTTTGGAGATTCCGGGATGCCAAGTAAATTAGGAAATATTTTAGCAACTACTGGAATTGTTTTAGCAAGTTTTGATAAAAATTCAGATTTATTTGAACTTTTAAATAAAGAGAAAATAGGGATTTGTGTGGAATCAGAAAATAAAGAAGAAATTATAAAAGCAATTTATAAAATAAAGAATAATAAAAAAAATCAGCGAATAATGAAAAATAATGCAAAAAAATTTTTAAAAAATAATATGACCTTAGAAAAGTGTTCTAAAAAATTAATAAGAGAAATAAATGAAGTGATAGAGGTATAGATATGAAAGTATTAGTTGTAGCAGATGGACATTACTATACTACACCAGATGGAAAAGTTTATGCAGATTCAGTGTATGATTATAAATTTTATAGTCGATATTTAAATGTTTTTGAGGAAGTTTGTGTAGTTGTAAGGGCAGAAAAAGTAGAGAAAATTCCAAAAAATAAAAAAGAAACAAGTGGAAAAGGATTAAAATTTATTTTTTTACCTTACTATAGAGGTCCAATTCAATATTTGAAAAAATATTTACAAATAAAAAAAATCGTAAAGAATGTTTGTGAAGAATATGATTGTGCTATATTTCGTATTCCTGCAGCAACATCAAATATATTTTGTAAAAATTTTTCTAAAAAAAGGAATTCAGTTTTTGCAGTAGAAGTAGTAACAGATCCATGGGAAAATTTTGGAAAAAGAGCAACAGGAAATAAATTTTTGTTATTTATAATTAGGTATATGTGGACAAAATTGGTAAAAGATATGTGTAAAAAAGCAAATGGGACTTCTTATGTAACAAAATATTATTTACAAAAAAAATATCCATACAATAAGTCTAAAGAAAATTTTACAACAAATTATTCATCTGTTGAATTAAATGATGAGTTATATGCAAGACCTAAAAAATGGGATGGAAATCAAAAAAAATTTTATATAACCCATGCAGCAAATTATTTTTCAGGATATGGAAAGGGACATATTATTTTAATGAAAGCAGTTAAAATAATAAGAGATAAGGGGTATGATATTTATATAAAATTTATAGGGGATGGACCAAAAAAAAATGAATTTATAGAGTATGCAAAAAAATTAAAAATAGAAAAATATGTTGAATTTGTAGGCAGATTACCTGATGGTAATGAGGTTAGAAAAGTTATTTCAAAGTCAGATATTTTTATTTTGCCAACTTTTGCAGAAGGATTACCAAGAGTATTATTGGAAGCAATGGCTGAAGGGATTCCTTGCTTATCGTCTCCTGTTTGTGGTATACCAGAAATTTTAGAGGAAAAGTTTCTATATTCTTTTGAAGATGTTACAGGTTTTGCTAATGGAATTGAAAATTTTATTAATAATCCTAAACTAATGACAGAACAAAGTAAGAATAATTTAATAGTGGCAAAAGAGTTTTCTTCTTCTATTTTAAATAAAAGAAGAAAAGAATTTTATGAGAAATTAAAAGAAAAAGCTAAAATGAAAATAGAGAAAGGATAAGAATGAAAAAGATAATAGTGGCTCATCCACAAAAACAACACTCATATCAAATGGCAATAGCTTTAGATAGAAAGAAAAAGATAATAGTGGCTCATCCACAAAAACAACACTCATATCAAATGGCAATAGCTTTAGATAGAAAGAAAAAGATAATAGTGGCTCATCCACAAAAACAACACTCATATCAAATGGCAATA
>JAHHTB010000210.1 GCA_020024855.1 Fusobacterium sp. | reverse complement strand
AATACTGGATTTGCTATTGAGCCTAATAAGAAAGTAATAGATTATAATGGTTCTGTTAAGAAAAGTGATTGGTATTACTATACTGCAAGACTTGTATATAAATTTTAATTAACTTAGGATATTTTAAATAATAAATAGAAGGTAGGTAAATAAATGAAAAAGAAAATTCTTTTAAACACATTTTTAATTTCTCTTTTTTTAGCAAGTACAATGTCAGCTTACTCTGACACTATATATCAATTTGAAGATGGTGTTCCTAAAAATTTCTCTGTTTCAAAAACATCAAAAATTTCAATAACAGATGAAAAATCAAAGGATGGAAAAAACTCTTTAAAGTGGAATTTTAAAGGAAAAGATACTTTAGTTATAAAAGGAGATACAGAGTATAAAGTATTTGATGAAAATAGTAAAGAAAAAGCTAGATCAAGTTATGCTATGTGGATTTACAATAAAAAACCAATCAATGATAAGATGAAAGTTGAGTTTAAAAAGGGTGGAAAAGTAAAATCATCTTTTGAAATCAATATGAACTTTGAAGGTTGGAGAACTATGTGGGTTCAATATGATAGAGATATGAAAGGAACTCCAGAAGTCGGAATGGACGAAATAGTTTTAACTGCTCCAAACTCTAATGGAGAAATTTTAATTGATCAGCTTTATCCAAGTGTAAAAATTGACCCAAGACATAATGCAAGAGATGAACAAGTAGACTTTGTAAATTTAGGAGCAGACACATCTACAAATGCACATTGGATGGCTCTTTATAAAAATTATAATAGAATAAAACATGAGAAAGTTATAAAAAATATTTCTGAAGAAAAGAAATTAGAAATAGCAAAAATTGAAAACAAATATAAAGAAAATATCATGAAAAAAGTTGATGTTACACCAACTCTTATAAGAGAATATAAAGAGAAAATGAATGAATGTGAAAAGTTAACTCTTATATCTCCACAAACAAAAGATTTATATAGAGATTTCTCTGAAGAACAAAAAGCAAATTTAAAGGATTTTCAAATTGTAGAATATGGAAAATTATTAAGAGAACTTGGATATATGTATAACTCAACAGATAATAAAGAGTATAAAGATGAAATATATTTTATTTTCCAAAAAGGATTAGACTATTTATTTGAACAAGGTTGGATCAAAGGAAGTTCACAAGGAACAATACACCATCTTGGATATCAAGTAAGAGAAATTTACCAAGCTATATTCTTAATGAAAGAACCTTTACAACAATCAGGAAACTTAAAGAAAGCAAAAGAAATGGTAACTTGGTATAGTGCAATGGGAATATTATACACTCCTCAAAATGAAATAAAAGGTGTTAATATTGACGTATTAAATACTATGCTTCCAGGTATGCTTATAGCTGCTCTTTTAAATGAAGATAAAAATATTGAGGAGCAAGAAATCACTCAACTTAAAAATTATCTTTCTAAATCAATAGAGTATGCACCAGGACTTCTTGGAGGATTTAAAGAAGATGGAGCAGTATTTCACCATATGCAAAACTATCCAGCTTATGCAAAAGGAGCTTTTGATGGATTAACTCCTATCATGTACTATTTAGGAAATACATCTTTTGCATTAAATAATTTTGATATTGTTAAAAAAGCTATATTAATGTCTAGAGTATATGCAAATAAATCTCATTGGCTTTTAACACTTGGAGGAAGACATCCACATGATGAATTACAAATTTCTCATGATGTAATTGCTTACGCAGCATATGGAAGAGAAGAGGGAGTAGACAAGGAACTTGCTGAGGCATACTTAAGACTTGTTCCTGAAGGAAAATTTGTAGATGAATTTAAAAAACTTGGACTTAAAGCTGAGTCAGCTCCAAATGGATCTTGGACAATGAATATGGGTTCTCTTCAATTACAAAGAAGAGGGGAATGGCTTGCTGGTGTTAAAGGATTTAGTAGATATTTAGTAGGAAATGAAACATATATCAAAAATAATCTTTATGGAAGATATATGAGTTATGGAACATTCCAAATATTAGAAAATTCTTTAAAAGATAGTGGATTCGTTCAAAAAGGATGGAACTGGGCACACTATCCTGGTACAACAGCTATTGCATTACCACTTGAAAAAATGAAAGTATCTATCTCTCAAGTTGATACTTATAGTGGAGTAGAAGAAATGTTACTTTCTGATGAAACATATTCTGGAGGAAACTCTCTAAATAACAATGGTATGTTTGCTATGAAATTACATGAAAATCCAAAATATAATGGTTCTCATAGAGCAAGAAAATCTGTATTCTTCTTTGATAATAGAGCTATTCTTTTAGGAAGTAACATTGAAAATGATGATACAGTAAATGAAACTCATACAACTTTATTCCAAAACTATTTAGGAGAAAATAAAATAAAAGATGAGAAGAAAAATCTAAATGGAGATAATTTTATTTTAGATAGTCAAAATAACCTTTATAAAGTTGTAAATGGAGAGGTTGTTTATACTAAAGGATTACAAAAATCTTTTGACCAAAAAGTTGGAACACCTACTGAAAATAACTATGAGTTAGCTTATATCAACCATGGTACAAATCCTAAAGAAAAATCTTATGAGTATGCTATCCTTATTAAAGGAGATTCAAAAGAGCAAAATCAGTTTAAAAAAGATAGTGGATATAAAGTATTACAAAAAGATTACAATGCACATATAGTTCAAGATACAGTATCTAACTTAAGAGGGTATGCTTTATTTGAAGCTGGAGAAATTAAAAATGATGAGTTTGTAAAATCAACTGATACACCTTCTATGATTATGGTAGCTCCAGAGAAAAATAACTTAACATTAAGCTTTGTTGATCCAGATTTAAGACTTTACGAGGGAAGAGATGAAAGTCAATATGATGAAAATGGAAAAATGAAAGAAGTAAGTATTTACTCTAGAGTTGAGTGGAATGGAAACAACTCTATTCCTCACACATCAACTGTTGTTTTAAAAGGAGAGTATAAACTTTCTGAAAAACTTGATAATGTTTCTGTTGAAGTTAAAAATAATGAAACAATTTTAAAAGTAACAACAGTTTATGCAAAACCAGTAGAAATTAAATTAGAAAAAAGATAATAGAAAAGAGCAGA
>JAHHTB010000209.1 GCA_020024855.1 Fusobacterium sp. | reverse complement strand
AAAATATACATATTTATAAAATATATTAATATACATATAATTATTGATATAAAATCCCAAATCATTCCTTTAAAAAGTGCTTTTAATAAATATGCTATCAAACTCATAATAAAAGTACTGTATATAGAAGAAAAAAGTTGCTTTATTATTTTAAATGTTGACATTTCGAAATAATACCAAAGAATAACAATTTGTACTAATACAAACTCTAATCGTACCAAACAACGCGAAATATATAAAGTTTCAAAATTATATTTAGAGGCTATAATTAAAACTGGAATTAAAACAATTAAATGTAGTACTTGTGAAATAAATGAAAATTTAGGTTTTCCTTTCGCACTATAAAAAGCACTACTATACATTGTAAAAATTGAAGAAACTGAACATGAAAGTCCCCATAAACCTATAAAATTTACAGCATTCTCCCATTGATTACCTAAGAAAAATCTTGTTATAAAATCTTTATATAAATATATTCCAACTCCCATTGGAATAACAATCATCCCGATAGCGTTCATATAGTTACAATACATTTCCTCAAATTCTTTTTTATTTTTTTGTAATCTTGATAGCGCACTAAATAAAGGTGCTAAAGTAGAACTAATAATTATCGATAAAAGTTGTTCTACTGTATTCATTGAAATTTTATAAATCCCTAAATAATAAGGAGATAAATAAGTTCCAACAATAAATATGTCTATATTTATTGTTAACCATATCGATACAGTTTCAAGTAAAACCCACCAACTATAAGAAAACATCTGTTTTAATATTTTTAAGTCATAATAAAAGTAAGGTTTCCATTTTGAATATTTGGTCAATAATATAGCATTAACTATATTTCCTAGTAAATTTCCAATAATTAATGACCAATAATTTTTTGTAAAAAACGCTAGAGGAATAGTTATAAAAATAGGAGTCAAAACTCCTATTATCCTAACTAAAAATAAAGTTTTAAATTTAAATTCTTTCTTATAATATGCCATTTGAATACTAGAAAAAGAAGTTAAAGGTAAAGATAAAGCTGCAATTGTAATAACATGTCCTAACCCTGTATTTCCTACAAGAAAAGCTATTTTATTAGAAAAAATAAAAATCACACACCAAAATAAAATTGAAAAAACAAAATTTGTCCAAAAAGCAACACAAGCACTTTTACTAAACTCTTCTTTAGTTTTAAATTCATGTTGAATAAGATATTTTTGAAAACCAGCATCTGTAAACATATCTGCAAAACTTACAATCATAGTTATAGTGGCAATTACTCCAAAAGCATCTGGAGTTAATATCCTTGCCAAAACCATATTAGTTACAGGAGAAATTAATTTAGCAATTATTTCGGTAAAAGTTGACCATTTAGTAGCAACTGCTACTTGTTCTACAACTTTATTAGGCTTCATTACTTCGTTCTCCTTTCTGTATTAAAATATTTCTTATTGCTTTTTAAAATCTTTTTATTTAAAATAAAAGAAAAACATTCTTTGTGAACCTCACACATAATTACATTATATAAAGGCTCTATATTTTTTGAATAAAAATGTTCTAAAAAATATTTTTTTAACTTATAATTTAAAAGTCTATTTAATAGTCTAAATACTATAGAAGTATATCTTTTACCTTGTATCATACTTATATACCTTAAAAATTCTTTTTCTGATATTTCTTCATATTTTTTATCTATGAAATTTTCTTTTTTTATTTCTTTAGACCGCTGATTAAATTCATTTAATATTCTATTTTTCGAAACTTCATCTGCTAATTTAATTGAAAATCGGTCTTTTAATATTGGTATGTACTCTATTTTAAAATTATTTTTTATATTAATCAATAAACTTGTTTGCCAAAATTCATTTTCATTATTATCAAATAAAAAATTTCCCTGTCCATAAATAATAGTCCCTTCTTTCCATTTCTCTTCACATCCTATACAATGTGTATGTTGACAAATAACCAAATCCCCACCTTTTTCTATTATTTTTCTACAAGTCTTTTGTAAATTTGGAGAAGGATATCTATAATGTTCTTTTCCTCCATGATACAAAATAATCGTATAATCAACTTGATTTTTTAAATTCTGAATATGATCAAAACTTTCTAAAGGATCAAAAGGATTAGCTCCAGCATTTTCTTTAGAAACAATAGTAAACTCATGCTCAGAACAACAATAAATACCTATCTTTTTATTTTTCAATTCAAAAATAAAAGGTTTAGCTGCCTCTTCTAAAGTATTTCCAACTCCTGCAAAAGATATATCTAATTCTTTTAATGTGTTTATAGTTGAATTTAAACCATTTTCTCCCTGATCTAATATATGATTATTTGCGAGAGTTACAAAGTTCACTCCTAATTTTTTTATTCCTAAACCTGATTTTGTAGAAGCAATTAAATTAGGTCCGCATTTATTTATTGGGGTTTCATTATCTGCCAAAGGAACTTCTAAATTAAATATACGATAATCTGCTTTATTTAATCTTTCTAATAAATTTTTATCAATTAATTTTTCTATATTCTGATTTTCAAAATATTTCATATTTGATTTAGTAGGAACTAAATCTGCTCCAATTAATATATCCATAAATTTCTCCTATTTTATTTCTTGTTTCTATTAAGTTAAAGCTATATGAATAACTCTTAATCCTTTATTGTACTTTTTTATTTTAATTGTTTATCCACTGAATAAATTCTCAAACTTTTATTTCACACAAATTTATACGAATAAAAAATATTATATTGAATTTTAACATGTTATGTTATTGATTAGTATTAATATCTTTGACAAAATACACATTTCACTATTCTTAAAAATAAAAGAGAAACATGCTATTGTAGCTCTTTATTTTTTACAATTATGTTCTAACTCATACGAATCTAGGAAAATGAAAAACTAGACAATAAGAATTACTCATAAACTTAAAAAATCTACCATCATACTGAAAATTAAATAATTAATACTTTTTTAAGATATAAATAACTATTTTTTAATTAATTTCTGCTTCCAAAATTCTCCAAATTTATAATTCCATACTTCTGGAATAAATGTTCCAAATCCACTTGCAGGGCAAAAAGTTAATTCACCAAAATAAATTTTTCCTTCAATATTATATAAATCAACTC
>JAHHTB010000208.1 GCA_020024855.1 Fusobacterium sp. | reverse complement strand
GCATTTGGTATGTCTATTCCAGCAGTTGCAAAATATAAAATTGATTTTGAAAATAATACTTATACTTTAATAGAAATTATGCAATAATAAATAATCTTATATTTAGAATCACACCTATTAAAAAGGTGTGATTTTTTTTATTACTACTTTTTAGGTTTAGTCTTACCATAGATTGCATTGAGTTATTTCAAATTCCTACCTATTAAAAATTGCACGGTTTTACAGGTTCCGTAAAAACCTGTACTTTTTTATTTGATACCTGCTCCTGTGAGATAGAGCCAAATATCTCTAATTTTACGGGGGCAGATATCAAATAAAAATAAAGAGAGATATTTGGCAAGATTTCTCTTTGTAGTAAAGGAGAAAAATATGGAAAGTAAAACATTCTGGGACGCTTGTTCCGATTTAAATGCACCCTTATTTAAAACCTATGCTGTTATTCATCATTTATGTAATAACGACATAGGTTATTGTTTTGCAAAAAATAAAACAATATCAGAAAAAATGAATAAAATAAGTATTTCAAGGGATATTTCAGAATTAATAAACCTTGGATATTTGTATTCTATAGAAATTAAAAAAGGATATATAGTTCTTGAAAGAAGACTGTATACTATAGAACAATATAAGCTGTATTTAGAAGATTTAGCTAATATAGATAATCTAGTTCCTACAACTTACAAAGAAAAAGAGGGAATAAGATTATTCTCAAACGAGAGATATATAGATGGAGTAAAAATAAGTACGAGTACAAAAAATAACACGATTAGTGATACGGTTAACAAAAATGTTAATGGTACGGTTAACAATAGTGTTAATGGTACGGTTAACAAAAATGTTAAATATAACTTATATAATAATAACTTATATAATAATAAACCTACCTGTGAGGTTGGTGGTGTTGATTTAGAATTAGAAAAAGTTAAAAACATACTAGAGCAATATGGTTTTGCATTTGATGTAAAAATTAGAATTTTAACTTTAATCGCTGAAAAGAATATTCCATTAGACAGAGTTTTTAAAGTTTTAGAAGTTGCTCCTCTAAAGAACTGGGGTGAGGGAGCTATATATAAAGCTTTAGAGAAGGATTGGAATATTGAAACTACTACTTCAGAACAGGAAGAGAGAAAGAAAGCTAATGAAATAGCTGAAAGAAAGTATCAAAAAAGTTTAGTAGAGTCAGAAAAATTAAAAAAACAAAAAGAAAAAATTTTAAAAGAGCAAAAAGAACAGGAAGAATTATTATCAATATTTAATTCTATGCCTACAGAAGAAAGAAGTGCTATAGAAAAAAAAGCTAATAAAATAGCAGTTGAGAGATACGGAATAACAACTGCTAAATTTATGACAAAAATAGTTATTTATGAGTTACTAAGAGAAAAGGAGCTGTTATCATGGAAAGAAAAAAGATAAAAGAAAAAAAATTCAATGATTTTTTGAAAGTTACTGGAATAGAAATAACTGGAAGATAGTATGAAACGTTATATCATATCAATAGATAAGCAAAAAAAAGAGATAATTGTTCATGTTCCATGTGAAAAAAATAAGATATTTTCTTTCAAACAAATGAAAAAATTTCTTGATTTTATTTTTTCTTGCAAATGGAAAATAAAAACAGAAGATAGAATTTCTATAGAACAGATGACATTAATACATGTCATGTGTACAGAATATGGGAATTACTTAGGATATAATACGGGAGAAATAAAAACTATCTTAAAAAAAATTTTTTGTGATGAAAATGATATTTCGCATTTCTCTTGTAGTCCATATAGTGATAATTCAGCAACAATGAAAGTTGCTGAAAATTTTATTGAATTTATAGGTAATCAAGCTATTTCCAATGGTTGTAATTTGAAAATCCCTATAGGTCATGGAGAAGCAAAAAGATTAGTTCCATTTAGAGAAATATCAAGAGATATTCAAAGATATGTTCTTTCATGTCTAAGAAATAAAGTGTGCTGTGTATGTGGAGCAACAACAACAAATAATGTTGTCATAAGCTTACATCATTCACCAGCTCTTGGTATCCCGTATGAATTAGACGATGGGAAACAAACAGGATTTATGTGTTTGTGTGGAACTCATCATTCCCAAGCACACAATATGGGATTGAAAAAATTTGAAGAATATTATCATCTAGAACCTATTTGGTTAAATGATGAACTAATAAGAGAATTGAAAAAGATTTATCCAAATCATTTTCAAAATTTCAAAGAAAATAATTAGGAGGGATACAATGGAGGGTTGTATTACATATTGCCTTAATCATAATTGTTCAAGAAAATATAGATGTGCAAGATATAGAGATTTAGGGCATTTAAAGGGGAACGAATTTTGGTTTGATAAATTAGATCCAAAATATTGTGAAGAGGGGAATGATAAATGAGAGTAATATCAGAAATAAATATTCAATCTTCTATAATAGATTATTTAACTGTAGAAGAAAAACTAGGACACTTAACATTTCAAAGAATAAATAATATACCTGTATATGATGATAAGATAAAAAAATATAGGAGTATGCCTAAGGGAACTAAAAAGGGTTATCCTGATATAATTGTCTTAAAGAAAGGCCGTTTTATAGGGTTGGAAATAAAAAAATCATCAGGTGGAAAGCAAAGTATTCATCAGAAAGAAATGGAAAAATTAATAAAAAGTCAGAGTGGAGAGTACTATTTAGTAAGTAGCTTAGAGGAAGCTATGGCAGTCATAGGGTATTGTAAGTAATAGAGAGTAAAGAGAGGTAGTATGAACTTTAATGATTTTTTAAACAACCAAAATATCCTCTCTGAACGAGAAGAATCTGAAATTGTCCAAGCTAGAAAAAAAGTAAAAGACTTTTTTTTAAAAAATATTTTTGAAATTAATTTAAGTAAAAGAGAAAGAGAAGTCTATTATTTAAAAAATAAAAAGTATTTAACACATACTGAAATAGCAAAGCTGTTAAATATATCAAGAAAGACAAGTAGGAATACTTTGTATAAAGCTAATGAAAAAATCAACAAGATAATTGATATATTTGAAAAGGAGTAGTATATGAAAAAATATTTAACTGATGATGAAAAAATTTCTATAATATATCAATCTTTAGAAGATGTTGAGGAATTAGTATT
>JAHHTB010000021.1 GCA_020024855.1 Fusobacterium sp. | reverse complement strand
TGAATATCATAAAAAATTAGGAATAGAAACTTCTATGAAATTAGAGAAATAATTTTATTATTAAAAAAGAATAGAGAGTGTAAAATAATTTTGTGTATTTATCATCTCTTGATTATTAATTTTTAAATTATTTTGAAGGCTGAAAGGGAACTAAAAATCTTTCAGTCTTTCTTCATATCCTAATTGAGTATCTAATTCAGCTTCAAGCGATTCTTGGATAAATTCCTTCATTAGATCTTTAAGAGCTTCTTGAATATCAGTAGCAGACTTAAGATTTCCTTTTCTAACAATTTCTTTGGTAAGTTCTTTTGGTAATAAAGACATAAAAAAACCTCCCTTGCTATTAATTAAATTATACTTATAATTCATTAATAATCAAGAGAGATTTTTATTTACATAAAATTTATTATACTACTAAATTATTTAGTTTAATTAATTTACAACAGCTTTTTTTATAGAATATTAAAAGTAGTATCCAGCTTTAACTCCGATTGTTATATTATCCTCATCACCATTTGCAGTATAGCTTCCTTCTAATCCATAATTAAATCCAGAATCTTTGTAGAAGTTATAATCTAAGAACATTTTTACAGAGTTTTTATCAAAACTATGTCCCTTTATATTGAAAGAAGAACTTGAGTTATTAAATGTAGCTGACATATCATCATTATCAGCTCCCATTAGAGCAAAGATAGAATAAACTCCTCCAGAAATACTACTTTGAGAATTAGAACCAAACATTGTTTTAGTAAGACTAATTCCAGTTTCTCCATCAAGATAATTATAATTTTGTGATTTTATATTTAAAGAAAGAGGTTTTTCTTTTTCATTAATATCACTTTGATTAATGAATGTATAAGAAAGTATTCCTCTTGCTTTTATAGATAAACTATCATTAATATCATATTTATATATAATTCCAGAATATGCATTTAAAGACTTAGTATCTGCATCACCATTAAAAGAATCGTTTTGATAGCTATTTCTAAAGTTTCTAGTAATATCATATTTACCATATTGGATACCACCACCATTTATCCATTCAAAATTATTTTTTAAAGCTAATCTACTGTATCCACCTAAATAAGCAGTAGTACCTTTTATTTTAGATTCAGTACTTGTTTTATCAAGGGAATCATTTTTCATCTCTTTATAATTTGAAGAAGCTCCCCCAACAACAAATCCAAGGTTCATATTTTCATTATATTTAGTTTCATAAATACCATATCCAGAATAAATATTTCCTTTGTATCCATCCATAGAGTTTCTAGTAGAGATAGAACCTCCATTTACATATGAATTTTTATTTTTAAAATCATGTTTTATATTAAATGGGATATAAGTAAATACATTTATCTCATCTTTACTAGCTTTATTAAGTCTTGAATAAATATTTTTTTCATAAACTTGATCAAGTAAAATTTTAAGCTCTTTTAAAGATTCTTCCTGTCTCATTGTATAGAATAAAGCAGAGTAAAGATTTTTATAGTCGTAAGTATAATCAGAAGTACTAAATTCTAATTTTTTTAATTTTTCTGAAAGTTCTTTATCAATAGAAGAACCATCATCATTCATAAGTTTTTCAATTTTTGCAATTACTTTTTTAGCATTTTCTAAAGAGTCTTTAAATTTACTTTTATCTGCGTTCCAACCATTAAAACAAGAATCTAACTCATCAAGAGCATCTCTAAGTTCTTTTGCAGAAGATAATCTTTGTGTTCCTTCCCATGTTTTATTATGAAGAGAACTGATATTTTCATCATATATTTTTTTAAATTCATTATATTTGTTTTCTTTCTGTTCTTCAGAATAATTTTCAAATTCACTTAAAGTTTTGTCAATGTTCATACTATTTAAAGTATTAAGAGAATTACTTAAAGTAGAGTCTTTTTTCCAAGCATTAAGTTGTTTTTGAGCTTCTTGAGCATCTTTTATTTCTTGTCTTTCTTTTAAATTAGAAATCATTTTTTTCATTTCATCTTCAGATTTTTCATTATAATTTAATTGGCTTAAATCTTTTATTAAATCTTCTGGTGTATTTTCTCTTAAATATTTAGCAATTTTTAATTCTTTTATTTCCTCTTGTTCATCTTCTGCAACACTAAATATAGTTTTTTTGTTTGTTGTTGTAAGGGTTTCATGTAGACTTCCAAGATATCCAGAGTTTTTAATACTTCTGTAAACTTCATTTTCATTATTATCAAGCATTTTAATAGAATCTTTTAATGTAACTTTCATTAAAGTATTTCCATCTTTATCTGTTTTATCTAATTTTACAAGATCATGTGCAATGGAGTCAGAAACCATATTTATTTTATATTTTAATGTTTCAGGAATAGAATAGTCATTATTTCCTGATATTTCTGGATTTCTTGCTTCGTAATCAAGTTTTCTACCCATATTTATAATAGAATCTTCATCAAGTCTACTTACCATCATTTCAATAGAGAAGTTATTTCTTGAATCTGGGTTTGCTGAACTAGAATTTGAGAAAATGATATCTTTATCTGAATTTCTAAAAGCATGTTGTATAAGTTCTCCATCATTATTTTTAATGTTTTTGTCTATATCAAGAGCGAGTGAAGTTCTTCCTGAAACAGATGCAGAGCTTTGTGTTCCAGTTTTTCCACCAATATATATGATATCTACATTTTTTAAAGCTGCTTCTGGACCTAAAATTATATTTGTCCCAAATTCTCCAGAAAGATGTTCTGTAATTGTTATTTTATTATATCCATTTCCAAGGTCAACAGTACCATTAATTCTTCCTTTTCCTCTAAGTTCTATATTTTTTGTAGTAACTTCAGAAGTTAAGGCATCATTTTTTACTATAAATTTTAGATATTTTGCCCATTTTTTTTCAGCATCTGTAGCACTACCCCAACCATCATAAAAACCATATTTTTTCTTAATTTTTTCAGGTTCATTAAGTATGTCCCAATATTTATTAGAAGTATCTTCCCAATTTTTATAAGTTTTTTCATATTCCGTAATTAAATTTTTAACTTCTTCAGATTTATTAGTAAGATATTTTTGCTTTTCTTCTTCAGATTTATTTTTATAATTAGAGTCAAAATCTCCAGGGAACTTAGAATCATTTTTTATTTTTTCAGCTTTTGAATAAAGTTCATCTTTACTTTTCTTTAAATTAGCTTCTTCTTGTTTTGCTGTTGTTAGTTCTTTTTGCATAGCAGTGTAAGCTTTATCAAATTCTCCATCTTTTTCAAATGGAGTAATCCATTTCTTTTTAAAATCTTCACTATTTTCACCATATTTATTTTTATCTTTAAAATACTCTTTTATAACAGAATCACTAGAATTCTCTCCCTCTTTAATAAGTTCATCAAGAGTTTTATTATTAGGAAGTCTAACATTATCTTTATAAGAATATTTATCCTCTATTAATATATTTCCATCATTTGTATATAATAAATCTCCTGTACTCATTCCATTTTCAGAACTAGATTTATAAACAAATATTTTAGAAAAAACTTCATCTTTATATTTTTCTTCTGCCCAGTTTCCTTGGAAAACAGAAACAGGTTCTAAATTATATAGAACTCTCCATTGATTTCCTTTATCATCAGTAGTATAAAGTTCTCCGTTTTTTATAGTAGTTTTTATATTTTTTTCTTTTTCTAATTTATTTTGTAAATACTTAGCTACTTCTTCTTTTGATTTTCCCTCTATTTTATTTTTATAATCGTCCATAGAAATATTAAGTTGATTCATTTTTTCAGTATCAATAGACATATAAGAACCAGTTAGATGGTATCTAACATTGTTATCTTTTTGAGCTTTGTCAGCATTTTCTTTAAAGGTATCAGCTTTTGTAAACTTAATATCATTTATAACATTTCCATTACCAAAATAGAATCTTTTTGTATCTCCAACTTCAACGAAAGGAAGTTTATTTAAAGTTCCATCTTGTTTTAAAGAATCAGTTCCTTTTTCAATTAAATCAGCTATAGTGTGATAACCTTCTCCTCTATAAAATCCTTTTTTACTACCTAAGTCTTCCATATATTTTCCAGTATTTGTGAATTGTCCGATTGCTACAATATCAACTCCGCTTGTAGTATCTTTAAGTTCTCCAGATTGTCCTAAATAATTTGAGTTTTTTCCATGCATTCTATTATATTCATCAACAGTTCTTAATAAATCTTCATATGCCCCTTTTTCAATAGTAACAATATGTTCAGTATCAACAACATGTCTATATCCATATGCTAAGTTTGATACAGTTAATAAAGCTAACAAAAATAGTTTGTTTTTCATTTTATTTTAATTTCTCCTTTAGTTTTAGAATTTAACATTTAATTCAATATAGTAATTTCTTTCTGGTGCTGGATATGCTTCAATGCTTGTTTCTCTTAGGTTATATTTTGTTCCACCAACGTTTTTAACTCCTAATTTTAAACTAGAATACTCATCAATAGCATATAATGCTCCTAAGTCAACAACTCCATATCCACCAATATCGTATCTAAATATGTTATCATTATCATCAAGTTCTCTAGCTTCTTTTTTACCTGTATAAGTATAGTTTCCAAGAAGAGAAAGATTGTCAGTAAGTCTATATCTTGCTCCTAAAGTTGCTTTTATTTCTGGAACTAAAGGAACTTTATCTCCTTTTAAAACTCCATAACTACTATCTCCTTTAAGAACTTCTGCATTAACAAGTGATACAGATTGTGAAAGTCCTATTTTTCCAAAATCTTGTTCAGTTTCAAGTTCAAGTCCCATTCTTCTTGTTTTTCCTATATTTTTATATTGCCATCTTTTTATTGCTGGATTTGTTACTCCAGATTGAATCATAGTGATTTCATCAGTAGTATCAGTAACAAAAAGTGAAAGAGAAACTAAGGAGTTAAAAACATAATCTCTTATTCCAATTTCAAAAGTATCAGTAATTTCTGATTTCAATCCGTTTGCAACATAAATAGAAGCAACATTCACTTCAGGAGTTTGTGTAGCATTTGGGTTATCTTTATTTTGTAGATGTCTATCATGAATTTTATCTGTAAGTTGAGAAGCAAATGGAGTAACAAATCCTCTTTCATATCTCATATAAATATTTCCAGAGTCTCTATATTTATATAAAACACCTACTTCTCCAGCATAGTTTTCAAGATTTTCATCTGTTTCAATTTCTTGAATTTTAGGAGTTATAAAAGGCATAGTATTAGGTCCATTTTTTCTAGTTCCAGTATAAGAAGTGTACTCACCTCTAACTCCAGTAGTAAAGGATAATTTATCATTTAATTCATGTTTATTAAATGCATAAAGACTGTGAGATTCCTTAGTTAAATCTATATTTATTCTGTTTATAACAGGAAGCCTGTCCTCTGGATCAAGTTGTAAATAACTTCCCTTTCCATCATAATAATTTTTTAGGGTTTCAGATTTAACAAAAGAATTTCTTTTGTTTGTTGCTGTATAGTAGTCATAACCTAAAATAAAGTTTCCATTATCATAGTTATAATTTGCTTTTAACTTAACTCCATATTTTTCTTCTGAAAAATCAGCATTCATAATAGATTTAACATTATTAAAAATATAGTCATTTCTTATTTCTGTATGGTTACCATTATAAACAGCTATTTTAATATCATCTATGCTTTCAGTATCAATATTTCTTTTTTGTTCTTGATAAAAAACTGTTCCAGCAAGAACAAGATTATCATTATATCTATGTTCATAATCAAAAGTATAGCTATTATTTTCAGTTTCTATATCCATATTAAGCCCAGCAGCTTTTCTGTCATATTCAAGTATTTTTTTAGAAACTTCATTAGTTCCATTAAGATCTTCATTTCCATGTCTAGCTTGAAAACGAATTTTATTCTTTTCATTTATTTTATAATCAAATCCAGCAAGATAGATTGTACTTTGATTTTCTTCACTTTCTCTATATCCCTCTGAATTTATATAGTTAAATCCATAATTTAAATATAATTTATTAGTAACATTTTGCCCACCAGCAAATCCAAAGTTTCTGTTATCAAATGAACCATATTTTAAATCCATAAAAAAGTTATTTTTTGTAGCATTAGAGTTTGTTATTATATTTATAACTCCTCCAACAGATCCACTTCCATAAAGAGTAGCTCCTCCACCAGGGATAACTTCAATTTTCTTTATAGATTCAATAGGAATAGAGTTGATTGGCAAACTTGCCATAGCATCTTCAGTAGGATTTATAGATATTCCATCAACCATAACTTTAACTCTACTTAAAGATTTTTCACCACTTCCTCTCATATCAACCCTAGGTCCAAAAGCGGTATTATTAACTACAACACCTGGAGAATCTCTTAAAACTTCTTCAACATTTTTATAGTTTTTCTCTTGAATTTGTTCTTGTGTAACAGTATAAGTATTTTTTACTTCTTTTGGTTGAACATAAAATTCACGATCATAATTATCTTTTATAATTGTTTGATCAAGTTGAATAACTGTATCTTCAGCACAAGCTAAAGTGGCAAATAAAAAAAATAACAATAATTTCTTTTTTCTCATAAAATTTCTCCTTATAAATTATATTATTTGACAACATTATACGTATATCATACCGTTATTAAATGATTCAAATATTTTAAATATCAAAATATGATAAAAAATAAATATTTTATAAAGAAAATTTATGAAGTGATGTAAAAAAATGATTATTTTATGTAAAAGAATTTTTACATGAATTTTACATTAAAAATAAAAAAAATATTATTCTTAAAGATTTAAAAATAAAAATGAAAAAAGTTTGACTACTCGGTCATAATATAGTAAAATGTTTTGGTATAACAAGTGACTTTGTAGTCATGAAGCAGAGAGGGGATGTAATTGAAAAAGCAAGTCAAACGTGAGGAGATCATACAGGCTGCAAAAAAGCTTATAATTGAAAAAGGCTATAGAAAAACAAGTGTAGAAGATATAACTAATGAAGTTGGAATAGCAAAAGGTAGTTTTTATACTTATTTTAAATCAAAAGATTTTCTTATGGAAACACTTCTTACAGAAAAAAGTGAAAGTCGTAGTGAAGAACTAAATGATATTATGAAATGTGAAGGAAAATTAGAAGAAAATATACAAAGATATATTAAGTATTATTTAACAATTTCAGAAGATGATGCTGAATTTATTCTTGTTATGACTCCAATGATGAGAAGTATTGATAGTATAGGTGAAGTTGTAATTGGAAAATTAGAGAGAGATAAAAATATTAAAAAAATATAAAAATGAAATAGATATTAATGAAGAAAAAGATTATGAAAGATATGGACTTTTAATATTTGGAATGATAAATACTTTTTATATAAATAATCTTTTTCCAAATGAAAATAGATTTAAAGAAACAACTCTTAAAGATGTAAAAGAAAAAATAAGTAATGTTGATTTTAAATATGAGGCATTGTTTATGGCAAAAGGGATATTAAAGTTAATAAAAAAATAAAATTTTAAATATTATATAAGGAGGCAACATGAAGAAGGTTTTAGGGATACTATTTTTAATGAGTACAGCTACATTTGCAAGAAATTTAACCCTTGATGAAGCAATAGATCTGTCTCTTAACAATAGTAAGAAAATTCAAATATCTTCTAAAAATATGAAAATAGGGGATATTAATTTAGGAAGAGCATTTAAAATGGCACTTCCAAGTGTATCTTACAAAGGTAACTACTCTCGTTTTGAGCATACAGAAAGATATATGTTTGGTAGAGAAACAGGGGTAAACAAAGTTACTAATATGAAAAATGCTGATATGAGTAAAGAAGAAAAAGGAGGATATTCAAGTCAGGTAATAATATCACAGCCAATATTTCAAGGAGGAGCAATCTTAGGTGGAATTAAAGGGGCAAAAGCTCAATCAAATATTATGGATTTATCTTTCTTAGCTGATAAAAGAGATGTAAGAATAGATACAATTCAAATATTTTCAGATATTATAAGATACCAAAAAGATTTAGAGGCTCTTGAAACATCTAAAAAAGAACTTGAAATAAGACATAAGGAGCAAAAAAATAAATTAGATTTAAAACTTATAATAAAAGCTGACCTTTTAAAAACAGAAATGGCTATGCTTGAAGTTGATTCAAATATAGTTAGAGTTAAAAATCTAATAGATATTGAAACAAAAAAACTTAAGATAGAAACAGGTTTAACAAATGAAGATGATTTAACCTTAGTTGACTTTACTGTTCCTGAAGATTTAAGTGAAAAAATAGATTTTGACAAAGATATGGTAACAGCTAAAACACAAAGTCTTAGTGCTCTTATAGCAAAAAATAATGTAGAGTATGCTAAGGCTGAAAAGATGGTAGCATTTAGTGATAATCTACCAAAGGTTAATGCTTTTGTTCAATATGGTGGATATGAAAGAGAAAGTGTTGATGATACTTTCCACAATGAAGAATGGAGAGGGGGAGTTTCAGTTTCTTGGGAATTATTCAACTTTGGAAGTGGAATAGATAAATATAGAGCAGCAAATGAAAACTACAAAATTGAAAAATTAAATGACAGTATTGCTCAAGATAATATTGAGATAAATCTTACAACTGCTTACAGTGAAGTCGTAAGACTTGAAAAATTAAGAGTGGCTATGAGAAGTTCATTAGAGGCTTCACAAGAAAACTATAATATAGATACAGAAAGATATAAAGCAGGACTTTTATCAACACAAGATTATTTAAAATCTGAAGCTCAATTAAGACAAAGTAAGGTTGATTATAACAAAGCTGAAACAGATTACTTAGTAGCTTTTGAAAAATACAGATCATTATTAATATAGGGTAATTTTAGGAGGAAATTTAATGAAAAAAATATTTTTAACAGCACTTGCAGCAACAATGATATTTGTAGGGTGTGGAAAACAAAAAGAAGAGAAAAAGCCTGTTGAAAAAATAAAATATGTGGTAACAGAACCAGCTGAAGTAAGAAAAATGAGTCAGATTTTTACAACAGATGCTATTTTAGTTCCAGAAGGTAAAATTGATCACAAAACAGAAAAAGGTGGAACAATAAAAGAAATATTAAAGAAAAATGGAGATACAGTTAAAAAAGGAGATATAGTTATAAAATTAACTGACTCAAAAACTGAATCAGCATATTTTTCAGCAAAAGCAAGTTATGCATCAGCAGAAGCTGCTTACAAAATAGCAAGAAATAACTATATGAAATTTAAACAACTTTATGAAAAAGATTTAATTTCTTATTTAGAGTATGTAAATTATGAAAATACTTATGTAAATGCTAAAGGAAGCTATGAATCAGGAAAAGCAAATTACGAGAATGCAAAAAATGATTATGATAAATTATTTAGAAAAGCTGATATAGATGGAGTTGTTGGTAACTTATTTGGAAAAGAAGGAAATGAAGTTAGTGCAGACGACGTGGTATTTACTGTAATAGATGATAGTGATATGGAAAGTTATGTAGGATTCCCTGCTGAATGGTTAAGTCAAATTCATGTTGGTGGACCTGTTGAAATAGAAATTCCAGCAGTAAATAAAAAAGTAGAGGGAAAAATTCTTGAGATTAACCCTATTGCAAATGATGAAACTAAAAAATATATGATTAAAATTGGAATGGAAAACAAAGATGAAGTTGTAAGAGATGGTATGTATGCTTATGCTAAAGTTCCAGTTGGAGAAGTTGAAGTTCTTTCAACAAAAGATTCAGCTGTATTTATAAGAGAATTAATAAGCTATGTTTATAAAATAGAAGATGGAGTAGCAAGAAGAATTGAAGTAAAAACTGGAGCAACTAACCTTCCATACACAGCAATTCTTTCTGACACAATTAAAAAAGGTGATATGATAGTTGTTGATGGAGTATTTGGACTTGAAGAAGGAGATAAAGTTCAGGAAGCGACAGAAAATGAGACTAAGACAGAGGAATAATCTAAGAGTAATTAACGAGGTGAAAATATAAATGACATTAGCAGGATTATCAATACGTAGACCAGTTGCAACTACAATGCTTATGGTTTCTATGATGTTCATAGGACTTATAGCAATGTTTTCAATGAAGTCTGAGATGCTTCCTAATATGAATATTCCAGTTGTAACAGTAAGAACAATGTGGAATGGAGCAGTACCAGAGGACGTAGAAACACAGATTACAAAAAAAATAGAAGAAGTATTACCTAACGTAGAGGGAATTAAAAAAATAGAATCAACTTCACAATATGGACAGTCAACAGTTGTTGTACAGTTTAACTATGGAGTTGATGCAGATGATAAAGTTACAGATATTCAAAGAGAAGTTTCAAGACTTACAAATGACCTTCCAGCAGATTCTGACACACCAATAGTAAAAAAAGTTGAGGCTGGAGTTGGAAACTTAACAATGATTGTTTCTGTAACAGGGGCATCAAGAATGGAGCTTAACACAGCTATTGAAAACTATGTTAAACCAAGATTAGAAAGTTTAAAAGGTATTGGAGAGGTAAAAATTTCTGGTACACCAGAAAAACAAATTCAACTTCAAGTTAATGGGGATAAACTTGCAGCCTTTGGAATGTCTCCTATGGAACTTTATAATTTAATTGGAGTATCTAGTAGAAGTATTCCACTTGGAACACTAGACACTGGAGATAAAAGAATAGTTGCAAGATTTATGGGGGAAACAAATTTTATAGATCAGATAGAGAATATTATTTTAAGAAGTAATGGTAACACATTAAGAGTAAAAGATGTGGCTGATGTAATTCTTACAACAGAGGACCCAACAGACATTGGATATTTTAATGGAAAAGAAAATATCATGCTTGCAATAGAAAAAGCAGCAGATGGAAGTACAATAGACTTAAATAAAGGTGCTGAAAAAGTATTAAAAGATGTTAAATCTGTTATGCCACCAGGAACAGAATTTAAAGTTCTTCTTGACACTTCAACAGATATCATAACATCTATTTCAAGTATTGCATCGAGTGCTATTCAAGCCTTAATACTTGCTACAATAGTTCTACTTTTATTCTTAAAAAATATGAGAGCAACAATACTTATTTCAATAGCTCTACCAGTATCAGTAATATTTACATTTGCATTCCTTTCATTAAATGGAACAAGTTTAAACCTTATTTCACTTATGGGATTATCTCTAGGGGTTGGAATGCTTACTGACAACTCGGTTGTTGTTATAGATAATATTTATAGACATATGACAGAATTAAAATCTCCTGTTATGGCAGCAGCAGATGATGGTACAACAGAAGTTACAATGTCAGTTATAGCCTCATCACTTACAACAATGGTCGTATTTATTCCTATTCTATTTATACCAGGAATAGCAAGAGAGATATTTAGAGATTTATCATTCTCAATTATCTTCTCAAACCTAGCAGCACTTATAGTATCTCTTACATTAATGCCAATGATTGCAAGTAGATTCCTTACAAATAAACAAAATATTACAAAAGAAGGAAAAATCTTTGGAAAAGTAAAAGATAAATATATGGTACTTATAAACTGGGCTGTAAAACATAGAGTAAAAACAATACTTATTCCAATAGCTCTATTTATATTTACAATGACAGTTGGAACAAGATTTTTGAGAATGGAATTTATGCCAAAACAAGACCAAGGTAGATATTCAGTTGTTGCAGAACTTGGAAAAGGTGTTGATATTAGAAAAGCTGAAAAAATTGCAGAACAGATTGAAAATATTGTAAAGAAAGATGAAAGTACACAACTTTACTTTAGTATGTTAACAAATGATACTGTTGCAGTAAACGTTGAAATTGGTAAAAAGGATACAAGAGATATATCTGTATTTGAAGTTATAAGTAAAATTAGACCACAGGTTGAAAAAATACCAGGAGTGAGAGTAAACCTTTCTGAAAGTTTCCAAATGCGTTCAGCTCAAAGAGCAGTTGAATTTCAGATACTTGGACCAAACCTTGATGAGTTAAAGGTAATTGGTAAGAAAGTAATGGACAAACTTGTAAAATATCCTGGGGCTGTTGACGTTACTTCAACAGTTGATGCTGGTAACCCTGAAGCAAGAGTAGTACTTGATAGAGAAAAAATAAGAAGTTATGGAATAAATCCTGTTGAAGTTGGACAAACAATAAGTTACTTTATTCTTGGAGGAAACAGAGGAGATACTTTAACTGTTAAAACAGGAACAGAAGAAATTGATGTTTTAATAAGACTTCCTAAGAATAAAAGAGAGGATATAAGTGACTTATCTAACCTTAATATAAAAATAGGACCTAATCAATTTGTAAAAGTATCAGACTTAGCAACAATACAAATGGCAGAAGGTTCTCCTGAAATTAACAAAACAGATAGAATTTATAGTGTGTCAGTTTCAGCAAATGATGGAGGAGTAGGACTTGGAAATATTCAGAAAGAATTGAAAAAATCTTTTGAAGAGATAAATCCACCAAGTTACATTTCATATAAATGGGGAGGAGAATCTGAAAAATTAGCAGATGCTACAAGCCAATTAGGAATGTCTCTTGCAATATCAATATTCCTTATCTATGCTTTACTTGCTTCTCAGTTTGAAAACTTTGTATTCCCTGTAATTATTATAGGTTCAATTCCACTTGCTCTTATTGGGGTTGTATTTGGACTTATTGTTACAAATCAACCAATAGATATAATGGTTATGATTGGGGTAATAATGCTTGCAGGAATAGTTGTTAATAATGCCATTGTTCTTATTGACTTCATTAAGATGATGAGGGAGAGAGGAAGTGACAGAGAAGAAGCTGTTATTGAATCATGTAGAACAAGACTTAGACCTATACTTATGACTACAATGACAACAGTATTTGGTATGTTACCTCTATCACTTGGAATCGGAGAAGGTTCAGAGATTTATAGAGGAATGGCTATCACAACAATGTTTGGATTAGCATTTTCAACACTTCTAACACTTGTTGTAATTCCTATTTTCTATACACTTGTAGAAGATATGAATAATGCTATTATGAGATTTATAAAGAAAATTTTCAAAAAATTAATGTCAATGCTTCCTAAAAAAAAGGAAAAAGGTAATTAATTTAGAATAATTAAATAAGGATACTCATAAAGGGGGGAGCAAAATGTCAAATAATGAATTTTATTGTGATTTTAAATTAATTATGGTCTATATTAATGAAGCACAAAAATCTAGGTTAGAAGAGTTTTTTGAGGAAATAAGATTTTATTACTATGCTGTGCAAAGAAAAATAGAAACAGTGTGGAGTGATAAAATAAAACATAAAAATACAACAGTATGGCCTGGAACGGATTGTATATTTATGCTTAGTGTTCCAAGTACAGAAGTTGATAAAATGCTTAAATATTTAAAAACATTTAGAATGTCTTTACCTGAAGGAATAGTAATGTCAATAGGTATTCTTCCTCTTGACAGGGTAATTCCTAGAGTTTATTTTGAAGATATTGAAGTTGATGAAAAACTTCTTGAAAAATTAAAAAAGAAGTATACAAAATAAAAGAAAAAGCTACTACAAACCAAAAATTTGTAGTAGCTTTTTTGTTATTCTAACTAAGTGATTATTTAGAAAGAATCTTATTTACTTTTTCAGCAAACTCAACAGGATTTTCCATTGCAAATCCCTCAATCATTAAAGACTCATTATAAAGAATATAAGTTAAATCTTTAAGAGTTTCATCATCACTAGTTTTAATTTTTTCAAACATAGGGTGATTTGGATTTATTTCTAATATTTTTTCAGCTTTTATATTTTCGTTTCCTGGAATTTCAGAAAGAGTTTTTTCCATTTCAAGAGAGATTTCTCCTTTTGATGAAAGTCCCGCTGCTCCATTTCCAAGATTATTATTAAGTCTTACTTCAACAATTTTTTCTCCTAGAAGATTTTTAATTCTTTCAAGAAGAGGTTTGTTTTCTTTAGAAAGATTTTCTTTTTCCTCTTTAGTTTTATCATCATCTATTTCAAAATCAGAGGCATTTATAGACTTAAATTGTTTTCCATCATATTCCATAAGAGCTTTTATTGTAAATTCATCAATTCTATCTGTAAGGAATAAAACTTCAAGTCCTTTTTCTTTTAAGACTTTCATTTTTGGTAGAGATTTAAGAACTTCTATATTTTCCCCTGAAACATAAAGAATCTCTTTTTGATCCTCTTTCATTCTTTCAACATATTCTTTTAAAGTAATGTATTTATCTTCAAGAGAAGATTTAAAGATAAGTAAGTCTTTTAATTTATCTTTATAAATTCCATACATATCTTGTACACCAAATTTAATAGATCTTCCAAATGCTTCCCATAGAGTGATATATTTTTCTCTATCATCTTTTATCAATTTTTGAAGTTCAGTTGAAACTTTTTTCTCTATATTTTTAGAAATTTTTTCAAGTTCATCATTTTGTTGTAAAATTTCTCTTGAAATATTTAGAGAAAGGTTGTCAGTGTCAACAACTCCTTTCATAAAACTAAAGTATTCAGGAATAAGAGTTTCAGCCTTATCCATTATAAATACATTTTTGCTATAAAGTTGTAGTCCTCTTTTGTAATCTCTTGTGTAGAAATCCATTGGTGTTCTTTTTGGAACATAGATAAGAGCAGTATACTCTAATGAACCTTGAACTTTGAAATGGAAATGAAGAAGAGGATCTTCATAGTCATAGAAAGTATGTTTATAAAATTCATTATATTGTTCTTCAGTTACATCTTTTTTATCCATTTTCCATAAAGATTTTTCTTCATTTAGTTTTTCTTCTCCCATGAATATAGGATATTTTATTGAATTTGAATGTTTTTTAACAAGAGAAGAAATTTTGTAATCCTCTAAGAAATCAAGAGAATCTTCTTTTAAATGAAGAATAATTTTTGTTCCTCTTTTTAAGTCATCACTATTTTCAACTTCTTCAATATTATATGATCCATCTCCATTTGATGACCATAAAACTGTAATATCACTTAAAGGTGATTTTGTTAAAAGAGTAATTTTGTCAGCAACCATAAAAGCAGAATAGAATCCTACTCCAAATTGTCCAATTATATCAATTTCAGCATTTTCTTTTGCCTCTTTAAATTTTTCAATAAAAGCTTTAGAACCTGATTTAGCAATAGTTCCAATATTTTCATTAACTTCTTCAAAAGTCATACCAATACCATTATCACAGATAGTAAGAGTTTTGTTTTCTTTATCAGAAGTTAAAGTGATTTTAAAATCATTTCCATCTTTTAAAAGATTAGTGTCAGTAAGAGCCTTGAATTTAATTTTGTCAATAGCATCACTAGCATTTGAAATAAGCTCTCTTAAAAATATCTCTTTATTTGTATAAATTGAGTGAACCATTAAATTTAAAAGTTCTTTTGTTTCAGCTTGAAAGTTTTCTGTTTGTTTTCTCATTTTAAAAATAACCTCCTATTTTTTAGCACTCATTCTGGTCAACTGCTAATATAAAAATATCACAAATTCTAAAAACTGTCAATAAAAATTATAACTTTAAATTAGTAAAAATATATAGTATAATGAATACAAAAATAAATTAAATAAAATCAAAAAAATAGAAAAGAAAAAGGAGATAACTTTGAATATAAAACAGAGAGTAATTTCATTAATAACAGAAGTTGATAATGGAAAATATTCTAATATAGCCCTTAATGAATATTTTAAAAATAATAGACTTGATAAAAAAGAAAGAGGGTTTATAACAGAGATATTTTATGGTGTAATAAGAAATAAAATATTTATAGATGAGATGATAAATAAAAGAACTAAGGAGATAAAAAAGGACTGGCTTAGAAATCTTCTTAGAATTTCAATATATCAGATGACTTTTATGAAAAGTGATGAAAGAGGAGTTGTTTGGGAAGCAACAGAACTTACAAAGAAAAAATTTAGTGTGCCTGTTAGTAAATTTGTAAATGGTGTTTTAAGAAGTTATGGTAGAGAAAAAGATGAGGAGATAGAAAAACTAAAAGCAGAGGGAAAATTTGATATTCTATACTCTTATCCTCTATGGTTTTTTGAAAAAGTTAAAAAGGATTATAATGATAAGGCAGAAGATGTATTAAAATCTCTAAAGAAAATACCATATATGGCAGTAAGGGTTAATAAACTATCTTATTCAGAGGAAAAATTTGAAAAATTACTTAAAAAATTAGATATAAAAATTGTGAAGAAAGTGGATAGTGTTTACTATTTAGATTCAGGAATTGTTCTTTATTTAGATGAATTTAAAGAGGGAAAAATAATTGCCCAAGATGGTGCATCTTATCTTTCTGTTAAGGTGTTAAATCCTAAGGCTAATGAGGTAGTTCTTGATACTTGTGCAGCTCCCGGAAGTAAAACAGTTCTTATAGCTGAATTTATGGAAAATCAAGGGGAGGTTATGGCTCTTGATATTTACCCTCACAAAATAAAACTTATAGAAGAAAATTGTGAGAAGATGGGAATTGATATAGTAAAAGCAGTTAAGATGGATGCTAGAAAATTAAAAGAGCAAGGGAAAAAATTTGATAAGATTTTAGTTGATGCTCCTTGTAGTGGTTATGGTGTAATAAGAAAGAAGCCTGAAATTTTATATAGTAAAGGAATAGATAATGTAGAGGAACTTTCAAAACTTCAGTATGAAATTTTAGAGTCAGCTAGTCAGATTTTAAAAGAGAATGGAGAATTAGTTTATAGCACTTGTACAATAACTTATGAAGAAAATACAGGGAATGTAAGAAAATTCTTAGAAAATAATCAACAGTTTGAAAGTGTAAAATTTGAAATTCCTGAAAATGTTGGTGGAGATTTTGATGAATTCGGTGGTTTTACAATAAATTATAAAGACGAAATTTTAGATAATTACTATATGATTAAATTTAGAAAAAAAGGGGAATAAAATATAAATGCTAGAAGAATTAAAAGAAGCAAATAGTTATGTTGTTGGAAAAATAAAAGAAAAAGATGAGCTTATACTTGAGCTTGAGGAATATGCAAGGGAAAATAATGTTCCTATTGTAACAAAAGAGGTGGCAGAGTATCTTAAATTTATGGTTGATATAAATAAGACAACTAATATTTTAGAGGTGGGAACTGCTATTGGTTATTCAGGAATATTAATGGCAAGAGCTTGTGAAAAATATAATGGAAAACTTACTACAATAGAAATTGATGAGGTAAGATATAAAGAAGCTCTAGAAAATTTTAAAAAAGCAGGATTAAATAATATAAATGCAATTTTTGGAGATGCAACAGAGGAGATTAAAAAACTTGATGAGGAGTTTGATTTTGTTTTTATTGATGCATCAAAGGGGCATTATAAAGAATTTTTTGAAGATTCTTACAAATTATTAAAAAAAGATGGCATTATCTTTATTGATAATATAATGTTTAGAGGATATTTATACAAAGAATATCCAAAAAGATTTAAGACAATAGTGAGAAAACTAGATGAATTTATAACATATCTTTATGAGAAATTTGGGGAAAATTTTGTTCTTTTACCTTTTGGAGATGGGATTGGTTTAGTTTCTAAGAAAATATAGTAATTAAATATTTTATAATTTAATTATTGATTAATAAGGATTAACTTCTGTATATTACAGGATTTAATCCTTTAATTTTTAGTTATAAATTTCAATTTTTTTGAGATTTTGTTATAAAAATTGAACCCTCTACCTTAATTTAAGATTTTGGGGGTAATATGTAATTGATGGTTAGTTTTTCATTATCAATTATTGAATATATGGCAAAACATTTAACTATTTTAAAATATTATTCAGTTTTTTTATTTTTTTAATATATAAAGAAAATTATTATTTTTTATCTCATAAATTATTTAAATATATAGAGAAATAAGTAGAAAAATTT
>JAHHTB010000207.1 GCA_020024855.1 Fusobacterium sp. | reverse complement strand
GCTGGATTACCAAAATTTATGGGAATACCTGGAGAAAATTTTAATGGTGTTTTCTCAGCCAATGAATTTCTTACAAGAGTCAATCTTATGAAAGCATATCTTCATGACTATTCTACTCCTATTAAAATTGGAAAAATAGTAGCTGTTATTGGTGGTGGAAACGTTGCTATGGACGCAGTAAGAACGGCTAAAAGATTAGGAGCTGAAGCTCACATCGTTTATAGAAGAAGTGAAAAAGATTTTCCAGCAAGATTAGAAGAAGTTCATCATGCTAAAGAAGAGGGAATTATTATTGATGCTCTCACTCTTCCAAAAGAAATTATTGCTGATGAAAATGGAAATGTAGTAGGAATGAAATGTATCCATACTAAACTTGGAGAACCTGATTCATCTGGAAGAGCATCTTTTATAGAAATTCCAGACTCTGAATTTATTATGAAAGTTGACACAGTAATAATGGCTCTTGGAACTGCCCCAAACCCATTAATATCTTCTACTACTAAAGGATTAGAAATTAATAAATGGAAATGTATTGTTGCTGATGAAAATGGAAAAACTTCAAGAGAGGGTGTCTTTGCTGGTGGTGATGCTGTATCTGGAGCAGCTACTGTAATTCTTGCAATGGAAGCTGGAAAAAAAGCTGCTAAAGCTATTGATGAATATATAAAAAATAAAAAAGCTGAGAGATAATTTTCTCTCAGTTTTTATTTATTTTTTAAAAATAGGATTTTTAATAATTTTTACTATAAGAGGAATTACCATTATTATCCATACTATCGGTTCTGAAATTATTATTCCAAAATATTTTATATGTGGAACAATAAAAATTACAACCATTGCCTTTCCTACAAGCTCTAAGAAACTAGATATTACAGGAGTAACCTTATCCCCTATTCCTTGCATTGCATTTCTTAAAACTGAAATAGTTCCAGGTACAAAATAGAAAATAGTATTTACTTTCAAATATTTTTCTGCTGTGTTTATAACTTCAGGTACTCTACTTCCTGTTACCATAAAAATAAGCTTAGGAGCTATTGTATAACTTAACAAAATAACTAAAAGGCTCCAAGAAAAATTAATAATAAGTGCTTTCCAAATTCCCTCTTTTATTCTTTCAAATTTTCCTGCACCTTTATTTTGTCCACAATATGTTGCCATAGTTATTCCAAAAACAGAAAATGGTAACATAAAAAATTCTGTTAATTTTCTTGCTGCTGTATGAGCAACTATTGTATTAGTCCCAAAAGTATTTATTGCAGTTTGAAGTATAAGAGTTCCAAAAAATACTAAAGACATCATTAGTGCCATTGATATTCCAGAACTATATAATTTTTTTATAAATTTTAAATTAAATTTAAAATCTTCTTTTTTTATTCTAAACATTGGATACTTATACCACATATAAGAAAAACAAAGAATAGACGAAAATCCTTGAGAAATTACTGTGGCTAAAGCTGCACCAGATATTCCAATTTTTAAAACAAGTATAAAATATAAATCTAAAAAGATGTTAAGTATACAAGATATTACTAAAAATATAAGTGCTGCTGTTGTATCCCCAACTGCTCTTAAAATTCCAGCAAAAGCATTATAAAACATTGTAGCTGTTATTCCTATAAGAATTATTTTTATATATGATTTTGCCTCAAGATAAAGAATATCGGAAATATTTAATATTTCTAAAATTTTATCAAGAAATAAAATGCTTATTATTGTAATAATAGTTGTAGTTAAAATTCCTAAAAAAATTGTTCCTGCAACAGTCTTTTTTATCCCTACTTTATTTTTTTCACCAAATTTTTGAGCTACAAGAATTGCAAATCCATTAGTAAGCCCTGATAAAAATCCTATCAAAATAGTACTTATAGATGTAGTTGAGCCTACTACTGCTAAAGAAATTTCTCCTAAAGTACTTCCTACTATCCTTGTATCAGTAAGACTGTAAAAAAGTTGAAAAATATTTCCTAAACACACAGGTATAGCAAATTTTAACATTTGTCTTGTTGGTTTTCCATTTGTTAAATCAATCGTTTTAAATCCCTCATTTCTTTTTTAAAGTTATAATTATAAAAAAAACAGTGAAATTATATCACAATTCCACTGTTTTTTCTTCTACTTTTTATTTTTTGTTATCATAATTATAAAAATGTACATCTAATTTATTATAAGGGATTTCTATTTTCTTTTCAGAAAACCTCTCTACTATATACTGCATAAGATCTCCACGAGTATTATAATAATCATAGTATCCTTTATTTTTAGTCCAAACTAAATATTCTATATTTATTGATGATCCTTCATAAGACATTACATTTATAAAAGGAGTTCTATCATTTTCTATTCCTTCAAATGTTTTCGTTATATCTTGAAGTTCTGCAATAGCAATTTTAGGATCAACCTCATAAGCTATTGGAACTGTAAGTTGAATTCTTCTATATTTATTTGCATCATAATTTATAATATTTTTACTAATTACCACATTATTAGGAATTATTATTTTTTTACTATCTAATGTATTAATATGAGTGGAAAATACCCCTATTTCACAAACCTCACCAATAGTATCATTCATTTCTATAAAATCTCCAATGGTAAAAGGTTTTGAAAATAAAATTACAACTCCACCAGCAAAATTAGATAGAAATTCTTTCAATGAAATACCTATACCTAAACTTATAGCACTTATCATTGTTATAATTGACTGTTCTTTAAATCCAAAAATCAACATAGCGAAAAGGAAAAAAATTCCATATAGCCCAAGTTTTATAAAAGATTTTGTAAATTGCTTAGCTCCTGTATCTATTTTTGATAATGGAGCTTTATCAATATATTTATCCACTAATCTTACAATATATCTCCCTATATACATAATAGTAATAAATATTATAATCTTAACAAATAGTATTCCAACATCAGAAATAAAAATTTTTAAAATAAGATTTCCATTTTTATCTTCAATATTTTTAATAATAGTCAAAATTGTATTGTCCATATATTCCTCCAAAAGATAAATTTATCTCCCCTTTATTTCTTAGTATATACTATAAATTTTTAAAATAAAAGTAATGTTTTTTACTTTAAAAAAATAACATATTTAAACATAAATTTTGAACAAAATAAGAACCCT
>JAHHTB010000206.1 GCA_020024855.1 Fusobacterium sp. | reverse complement strand
TTTAGTAAATTAATATTATTAAGTATGTTTTTAATTTTAATGGGTTGTTCTAAAGGTAAAGATATGAATAGTGAAATCACAGAAAAAGTTAATAAGCCAATTGAAATAGAGTATTGGCATGTAGCTTCTGAATCTTTTGGAGGAGCAGCAATAAAAAATCTAATAGAAGACTTTAACAATAAAAATTCAGATATTAAAGTCATTGAAAAGTTTAATCCAGATATGTATAAAGGTTTAACTCAGAATTTACAAGTAGCAATAGCATCTAAAAAGTATCCAGCAGTTATTCAAATGGGGTATTCTTATTTAAATTATGCACAGGATAATTTTGACTATGTTACTCCACAGGAAATTATAGAAAAATATTTTCCAGAAGATAAAAATTATTTTAAAGAAAACTTTTTGAAAAATATATTAGAGTTAGGACAAGTAAATGGAAAACAAGTTGGGATTCCATATTCAATAAGTAATCCAATAATGTATGTTAATGCAGATTTATTTAGAGAGGCAGGACTTAATCCAGAAAATTTACCTGAAACATGGGATGAAGTTGTAGAAGCAGCTAAAATAATAAAGGATAAAACTGGAAATGCAGGCTTTTTTATGCAAGAATATGCAGATAACTGGGCACAACAGGCATTAATTGAAGGAAATGGTGGTCAAATATTAAAATATGAAGGAAATAAAACAATTCCGACATTTGCAACAAAAGAAGCTGCAGATGCTTATCAACTGATTGCAAATATGGTAAAAGATAAAATAGCTGTTCATGCTACTAATGAAGAAGCCTTTCAGAGCTTTTTAAATGGTAAAATTGGAATGGTAATAACAACAATAGGAAAGAGAGAAAACTTTCAATCTACAGCTAAATTTGATTTAAGAGGAGCTAAATTTCCAAGCTTTAAAGGTAAAGATAAAAAATTACCAGCAGGTGGAAATATGTTAATGATAATGACAAAATCATCAGAAGAGCAAAAAGCAGCTTGGAGATTTATAAAATATTTATTAAGTGCAGAAGCAACAGAGAATTGGACAAAAGGAACAGGATATTTACCATCAACAGTACAAAAAAAAGGGACAGGAATTGAAAAATTTATATCTGAAAATCAATTAATGAATGTAGCATCAAGTCAAATGGAAGATATGGGAAAATGGGCAAGTTTTTCTGGTAATAATGGACTACAAGCTGAGCAAATATTAATAGATACTAGAGATATTATTTTAAGTAATGAAAAAACAGCACAAGATGCATTAAAAGAAGCACAAGATAAAATAATGGAGTTAATGAAGTAGGAGGAATATTTTAATGAATAATATTTACGTAAGTGATTTAATTTGTGTAAATAATAATCTTGATGAGACAAAAAAATTTTTTAGAGAAAATAGTATAAAAAAAATAGAGTTTTTTATAGAGAATCAAGATATAGAACATAGTAAAAAATTAAAAAATTTATTATTAAATTTAGATATAGAAAGTGTTTCATTCCATGCTTCATATAGATATTTTAGACTTACATGTGCAGATGAAAAGTGGGATATAATGGAAAATGATTTTAAAAACTCAATTGAGATTTGTAAAAAATATAATGGTGATTTTTTAGTTTTACATACAAATGAAAGTTTACCTGATAAAATTATGGATAAAACATACTTAGAAAAGAGAATTCAAAAGCTTGTAGAATTAGGAAGAGAAAGAGAAATAAAAGTTGCTATTGAAAATGTAGGTATAGGAAAAAATATGCTATATAATCAAGATGAATATATAGATTTAATAAAGAAATATAATTTTTATGCTTTAATAGATATAGGACATGCAATAGCTAATAACTGGAATTTAAATAAGATAATAAGTGAATTAAAGGAAAATATAATTGCTTACCATTTTCATAATAACGATGGAATAAAAGATTTGCATAACTCAATATATGATGGAGTAGCAAACTATAATGAAATTTTATCATTAATAGTAGAAAATACTCCTAATGCGAATATAGTATTAGAATACTCAGCTATAACACCTAAAGAAAAGTTATTAGAAACATTAATTAGATTAAAATAATATAAAAAATATTAAAAATTTTTAAAGAAAAAATAAGGAAGTAATTTTCATGAAAGAAAAAGAGTTATATCTATTTGATTTGGATGGGACCTTGATATTAGGTGATAAAGTTATAGATGGAACCATAGAAATTATTGATAAGATTAGAAAAAAGGGAAAAAAATTAATGGTCTTTACAAATAACTCGTCCAAAACAAGAGAACAATATGTTAAAGAATTAGCTACAATGGGAATAAAAATAAAAAGAGAAGAGATAATAACTGCAGGATATATAACAGGAAAATATTTATTAAAAATAAATAAAAAAATAATATATGTTGTAGGAACTTTAAAATTTAAAGAAATGCTTGAAGAGATGGGATTAGTAGTTGTGGAGAAACCTCAAATAAAAAATGGGAAGTACAATATTGATGCAGTAGTAATAGGACTAGATACAGAATTAAATTATGATAAGTTAAAGCAAGCATGTAGATTATTAAAAGATAAAAATATAGGATATATTGGGGCTAATCCAGATATGATTTATCCTGTAGCTGATGAAATTTTTTATCCTGATTGTGGAAGTATAGTAAAAATGCTTTCATATTCTACTAAAAGAACTCCTAAGTTTCTAGGAAAACCATATTTTGAAATATTTAACTATTGTTTAGAAAAAATGGAAGTTTCAAAAGATGAAACTATAATAATAGGAGATAGATTATATACAGATATAGCTTGTGGTAAAGAAAATGGATGTGAAACAGTTTTGGTTCTTACTGGAGAAACTAAAAAAGAAGACGTTGTAAATAGCAAATATCAACCAACTTATATGATAAATAGTATTAAAGATTTGGAAAAATTTATTGATAGTAACATTTAAATTTAATAAAAAAAAGGAGATATATAGTTACTATTATAGAATTTATACTTTTGTAACAGAGATTATTTAAAATTGCATGAGTATCTTTTTATATTTAGGTTCTTTACCAACACTATTTGACAAAGAACCAAAATAATTTTTGAAAAATAAAAAGGATTAATTCTTACAATTAAGAACTAATCCTTTTTTCTTTTATTTAAATTTTATAAACTATGCTTTAATTTTAAATACAACTT
>JAHHTB010000205.1 GCA_020024855.1 Fusobacterium sp. | reverse complement strand
ATAATATACAGAATAATTTTAAAGAAAAGAAAAAATAATTTAGAAAATATAGAATTAGAAACAAATATTTAGTTTAAGGAGTAAAAAATGATATATACTTTAACATTAAATCCAGCAATTGATTTATTTATTGATATGGATAATCTTTTACCTAAAAAAGTAAATAGAAGTAATTATGATGATTATCAAGAAAATGGTAAGGGAGTAAATGTATCAAGAATTCTTAATTTAATGGGAATAAAATCTGTAGCTATGGGATTTATAGCAGGATTTACAGGAAACTTTATAAAAGATAAACTAGAAAGTAGTGGAATAGAAACAGATTTCATTCAAGTTGATGGAATTACAAGGGTAAATGTTTTTTTAAATGCTCAAGAAGAATTTAAAATAGTAAATAAAGGTCCTGAAATTCCAGAAGAAAAAACAAAAGAGATGCTTTCACAACTTAGAAAATTAAAAAAAGGAGATTTTTTATTTGTGTGTGGAAGTCTTCCAAGAGGGATACAAGACAACATTTATGAAGATATTATAAAAATTTGTAAAGAAAATGAAGTTAAATTAATTTTAGATACAAGTTCAAAAGAAGTTATAAAATATCTAAAATATGGATTGTATCTTATGAAACCTAATGATGAAGAACTAGCAGAATTTTTCCAAGTTTCTCATTCTTTAACAGAAGATGAGATTATAAAATATGGACAAAAAATGATAGAGATGGGTTGTGAAAAAATAATAGTTTCTAGAGGAGAAAAAGGAGCGATATATATAGATGAAAAAAATATATATTCTGTAACAGCTCCAGAAGGAAAAGTTGTTAATACAGCTTGTTCAGGAGATACTCTTTTAGGAAGTTTTATAGGAAAACTTTATTTAGGTGAAAATTTAGAAGATGCTTTAATGTTTGCATCAGCAAGTGCATCATCTACTGCATTTACCGAAGGAATAACTGATTTTAAAAATGTACCAGAACTATTAAAACAAGTAACTATAAAAAAAATATAGGAGGAGAGATTTATGAAGATATTAGCAGTAACAGGTTGTCCAACAGGTATAGCCCATACATTCATGGCAGAGGAAGCTCTAAAAAGAGCAGCTAAAAAATTAGGAGTTGAAATAAAAGTAGAAACTCATGGGCAAGCAGGAATAAAAAATAATATAACACCAGAGGAGATCAAAGAAGCAGCAGGAATAATTATAGCAGCTGATAAAAATGTAAATCCTGAAAGATTTAATGGTTGTCCTGTGGTAGAAGTAAGTGTTAGCCAAGGAATAAAAGATGCAGAAAAATTAATTCAAGTAGTAATAGACGGAAAAGCCCCTATAAGAGAGGGAGAAACAAAAGTAAGTGAAGATATTGGAATTGAAACAAGACAAACAATCGGAAAACAAATTTATAAACATCTTATGAATGGTGTATCTCATATGCTTCCATTTGTTGTTGGTGGAGGAATATTAATAGCTGTTTCATTCTTGTTCGGAATTTACTCTGCAAATCCAAATGATCCAAGTTATAATAAATTTGCAGCTCTTCTTATGACAACAGGAGGATATGGATTCCAATTAATGGTTCCTGTATTATCAGCTTATATAGCATCATCAATAGGAGAAAGACCAGCTTTTGTACCTGGATTTGTTGGTGGAATGATGGCAAATGTTGGTGGAGCAGGATTTTTAGGAGGAATTGTTTCAGGATTTATTGCTGGAGGAATAATTCTTTTATTAAAGAAATTATTTGTAAAACTTCCTAAATCTTTAGAAGGATTAAAAGCTATTTTCTTATATCCAGTTCTTGGAATGTTCTTTATAGCAATTATTATGAATATTTTAACTGCACCAATGGGAGTTGTAAATGAGGGAATGAAATCATTCTTAGCATCTTTCCAAAACTCAAATCCAGTAATTCTTGGAATTATAGTTGGAATAATGTGTGCATTTGATATGGGAGGACCAGTAAATAAAGCAGCATATGTAACAGGAACAGCTTTACTTGCTCAAGGAAACTATTATTTTATGGCTGGAGTATCAGCAGCTTGTATTACACCTCCATTTGTAATTTCAATAGCAACTCTATTATTTAAAAATAGATTTAGTGAAGATCAAAGAAGTGCAGGACTTGCAAATATTGTATTAGGTGCAACTCATATAACAGAAGGAGCTATTCCATTTGCAGCAGAAAAACCAATAGTTGTTATTCCTATTCTTATGTTTGCTTGTGCAATTTCAGCTTCATTAACTTATTTATTTGGAGTACAAGTTCCAGCTCCTCATGGTGGATTCTTAGTTCTTCCAGTTGTAACAGGTGGATTAAAATGGATCTTCTCTATATTAGTTGGATCAACAATTGGAGGAGTATTATACGGTATTTCTCGTAAAGGAATAAAAAAATAATTGATAAATTAAATTAGAAGTAGGAGAACAAAATGGACTTAAAAGAATTTATAACATTAGAACAAATATCAGCAGAAAATAATCTTAATACAAAAGAAGAATTTTTTTCAAGAATAGCAGAAATAGCTTTAAAAAGTGGAATAATAACTTCAGAAGAAGAAGTTATAGAGGGATTAAAAGCTAGAGAAGCGAAAGGAAGTACAGGGCTTTTAGATGGATTTGCAATTCCTCATGCTCAAAATGATACAATAAAAAGAGCAGCTGTTGTAATTGTAAAAAGTATTAATAGAGTTGAATGGGAATCTTTAGATGAACAGCCAGTTGGAACAGCAATATGCTTACTTGTTCCAAAAGATCAAGCTGGGACTACTCATATAGATTTCTTAACAGAAGTGTCAAGACTTTTAATGGACGATGAATTTAGAAGTGAATTAAATAAATTAAAAGATAATAAAAGCATTTACAACTTACTATTAGAAAGATTATAATTAAAAGAGAAATAGAAGAGAAGATTATATAATTTTCTCTTCTTTCTTTTATAAAAAGGAGATGATATGACATTATCTACTAGAAATTTGATGATTTTAGAATATCTTTCAAGAGTTAAAACTAGTTCAATAAAAGATATAGCAGAGATTTTTAAAATTTCAGAAAGTTCTGCTAGATATGATTTAAAGAATATAAATTTCTTGCTAGAAACTAAAAAAAGTGGAGAGATAAAGTTTTTTAGTAAAGGAATAATTGAGTGTATTTTAAATGATGATGAGATTATAAATCTTGAAAATGATAAATGGCAGTATGTATTTACT
>JAHHTB010000204.1 GCA_020024855.1 Fusobacterium sp. | reverse complement strand
TTAAAGATTATTATATGCACCATTCCAAACTACATTTTTATATCCTTCTATATCTGTATCACCTTCTGTGCTTATACAAAGTATTTTAGAATTTTCATCTATTTTTAATGCCTTCATAAATTCTTTATACTCTTCTTTTTTCTCAGAAAGGACTGTAAATAGTCCAAGTCCTACTGCTCCTGATTCTCCAGAAATTACTCTTGTATCATCTCCAAGTGGACTTGATAACACTCTCATTCCTCTTGCAGCTATTTGATCATCACATGATACTGAAAAATCTGCATTATCTCTTAATATTTTCCAGCTTATTGTGTTTGGCTCTCCACAAGCAAGACCAGCCATAATTGTTGTAAGATCTCCTGTTACATTATGAGGATTTCCATCATTTGCTTCCATTGATTTATAAATGCAATTTGCCCCATGAGGTTCACATATTATCGTTATTGGTCTATCATCACCATATAAATGAGCTAAATATCCTTGAACTGCACCAGCAAATGAACCTACTCCAGCCTGAAGAAATACATGAGTTGGTTTTTCATCTCCATAATCCTTTAACTGTTCTACAACTTCATTTATAATTGTTGAATATCCTTGCATAATCCATAATGGAATTTCTTCATATCCTTCCCATGCTGTATCTTGAACCATTATCCAACCATATTCTTCTGCTCCTTTATTAGCAAGTCTTACTGCATCATCATAATTTAAATCTGTAATAGTTACATCTGCTCCTTCTCTTGCTATTGCATCAAATCTCATTTGAGCAGAACCTTTTGGCATATAGACAACTGATTTTTGTTTTAATCTATTTGCCATCCAAGCAACCCCTCTTCCGTGGTTACCATCAGTTGCAGTTACAAAGGTAACATCACCTAATTCTTTTTTTACTTCATCAGATATTAAAACATTATAAGGAAGTTCATTTATATCTTTGTTAAGTTTTTGACTTAAATATTTTCCTATTGCATATGATCCACCTAAAACTTTAAAAGCATTCAATCCAAATCTTTTTGATTCGTCTTTAAGCCATATTTTTTTAACTCCATAATAAGTTGCTAAATTTTTCAAATCTACTAATGGTGTTGGTGTATAATTTGGTAAGCTTTTATGAAATTCATATACATCATGCATACTCTTTTCATCAAATCCAATTAACTCAGATTTTTTATAATCAACCTCCCTACTTTTCGTATTGTGTACCCATTTTAATAACTCCATTGTATCCTCCTTGAAACTTTATTGATTTCACTATATAATTTAGCAAAAACTATACCAATTTTATTTTTTACTTTTTTGTTTTATATAAGAATGATTAGTATTATTTTAACATATTTTTATAGAATTAAATCGAAATATGTTTTCTCATTTTGAGAATTTAATATCATTTTGAGAAAAGATACTATTTCTTATATTTTCATAATTTTATATCCTTTTATTTTTTTCTTTCTCATTTTGAGAAAAATATATTATAATTAATTTATTAAAAGATAAATATAACGAGAGGAGAGAAAAATGGATTTACTTCTTAAAATCAAAGATGACGTAATGAAATATGCCGAAACTATTTCACAAATATTAAATATTGATGTTGAAGTTATGGATAATAGTCTTACTAGAATTGCTGGAACGGGTAGATTAAAAGAAAAAGTTGGATTTAATATGGCTAAAGAAGCCCATATTTATAAAAAAGTTTTAAATACAAAAGAAACATATATTATTACAAATCCAAGAAAAGAAAAAATATGTTTTGATTGTCCTTCTCGTGGAACTTGTGGAGAAGTATTAGAAATTTCAACTCCTATACTTTTTAGAGATAAGGCTGTAGGAGTTATCGGACTTATTTGTTTTGATGAAATTCAAAAAAATGAGTTCTTATTTAAAAAAGAATCCTATATAAAATTTCTAAAACAAATGGCATCTTTTATAAGTTCACATATGTATCAAGAAAATGAAAAAGTTTTGATTGAGAATAATAATAAAGTCCTTTTAAATGTAGTAGATAGAATTCCAAATGCTATTATAATTACAAACGAACAAAATAAAGTAGAACTTATTAACGGAATGGGAACTAATTTATTTGGAGAATATACTTCAGAAATGGCTGTTAAATCTGAAAATATAAAAAATCTTTTAGATAAAAAAGAGTTTTTACTTACTTGTAATAATATTAGTCATGAAGTAGTAGGAGATATTTTAGATTTTACAACAAATATGGGTAGATTTAGAACTCTTTATGTTTTTCAAGAAGCTGAAAAATTTAAGAAATATATACATCAATTTAATAATGGAACTTCAAAAATGTTTATTTTTAAATCTCCACAAATGCAAAATGTATATTTAAAAATTCAAAAAGTTACTAAAACAACAACAAATGTCCTTATAACTGGAGAAAGTGGTACAGGAAAAGAAGTTGTTGCAAAAATAATTCATGAAAGTAGTAATAGAGCTGATAAGCCTTTTATTCCTGTAAACTGTGGGGCAATACCTGAATCTCTTATTGAAAGTGAATTTTTTGGTTATGTTAAAGGTGCTTTTACTGGAGCAAATCCAAAAGGAAAAATAGGATTTTTTGAACAAGCAAATGGTGGAACAATATTCCTTGATGAAATTGGTGATATGCCACTTCCTTTACAGGTTAAATTATTGAGAGTTTTACAAGAAAAAACTATCACTCCAATAGGCTCTGATAAAACAAAAAAAATTGATGTAAGAATAATTGCAGCAACAAATAAAGATTTAGAAAAACTTGTAGAAGAAAGTAAATTTAGAGAGGATTTATACTATAGATTAAATGTTTTTCCTATTAACATTCCATCTCTTTGTAATAGACCTCGTGATATTGAAGAACTTTCTGAATATTTTATCATTAAATACTCAAAAGCATTTAATATTTCACCAAAAACTATTTCTACAGAAGTGATGAAAATTTTTACATCATATAATTGGCCCGGAAATATTAGAGAACTAAAAAATGTTATAGAGTATATTATAAATGTGGTTGATGAGAAAGATCCATTCATTTCTTTAAGACATTTGCCACCTAAATTTATTAATCATACTGAAAAAAAAGAAATAAAAACTTTGGCTGAAATGGAAAAAGATGCAATAAAAACTCTTTTAGAAAAATATGGAAATTCTTCAAAAGATAAAATAAAAATTGCTGAAACTTTAGATATAAGCCTTGCTACTTTATATAGAAAAATTAAAAC
>JAHHTB010000203.1 GCA_020024855.1 Fusobacterium sp. | reverse complement strand
CTATAATTAAATTTGATAATATTATAGTGAAAATAAAAAATTTATTAAAAGAACTTGAGGAGGAAAAAATGTTAGATAGAATTAAAGAAATCGTAGTAGAACAATTAGGAGTAGATGCAGATCAAGTAACTCCAGATGCAAACTTTGTAGATGATTTAGGAGCAGATTCATTAGATACAGTAGAGTTAATAATGGCGTTTGAAGAAGAATTTGAAATAGAAATTCCTGATACAGATGCAGAAAAAATTAAAACTGTACAAGATGTAATGGACTACATAGAAGAAAACAAGTAGTGATTAACAGTGAAGGGGATACAGAAATGTTCCCCTTTAATTTTTATAAATAGAAATATTTTTGTAGAATAAGTTTAACTTAAAGAGGTGATAGTATGAGAAGAGTTGTTGTAACAGGTCTTGGACTTATAACAGCTTTAGGGACAGGAATAGAAAAATCTTGGTCTGGAATTATAAATGGAAAAACAGGAATAAAGGCGATAGAGTCTTTCGATATAGAAGAAACTCCTGTAAAAGTTGCTGGAGAAGTAAGAGATTTTGAACCAGAAACTTTTGGAATAGAGAAAAAAGAAATTAAAAAACTTGCAAGAAATACACAATTTGCTATTGGGGCTGCTAAAATGGCTTTAGAAGACTCAGGACTTATAATAGATGAAAATAATGCAGAGAGAGTAGGAGTAATTGTTTCTTCAGGAATTGGAGGAATGGAAATATTTGAAACTCAGCATGAAGTTTTATTAAACAAAGGACCAAAAAGATTATCTCCTTTTACAATACCAGGAATGATTGCTAATATGGCATCAGGTAATGTTGGAATTTATTTGGGAGCAAAAGGACCAAATAAATCAATAGTAACAGCATGTGCAGCAGGAACTCACTCAATAGGAGATGCTTTTGAATTAATAAAACTTGGAAAGGCAGATATTATGTTTGCTGGAGGAACAGAAGCTTGTATAACTAAATTTGCAATTAATAGTTTTGCTAATATGAAAGCACTTTCAACAAATCCAGATCCAAATACAGCCTCAAGACCATTCACTATAGATAGAGATGGATTTGTAATGGGGGAAGGAGCAGGAGTTTTAATTCTTGAAGAATTAGAACATGCTTTAGCAAGAAATGCAAAAATATATGCAGAAGTTATAGGATATGGAGAAAGTTGTGATGCTCATCATATAACAGCTCCTGCAGTAGATGGAGCAGTAAGAGCATTTAAGATGGCAATAGAAGAAGCAGAAGTAAAGCCATCTGAAGTAGATTATATTAATGCTCATGGAACATCAACAGGGTTAAATGATAAAAATGAAACAGCTGCTATAAAAGAAGTGTTTGGTGAAGATGCGTATAGATTAAATATTTCTTCAACAAAAGGAGCAACAGGACACGTACTTGGAGGAGCTGGAGGAATAGAAGGAGTTATTTTGGCAAAAAGTATTTCAGAAGGAATTATACCTCCAACAGCAAATTATGAAAATCCAGATCCTGAATGTGATTTAAACTATACACCAAATAAAGCAGTTGAAAAAGAGATAAGAGTAGGAATGTCAAGCTCTTTAGGTTTTGGTGGACATAATGCAGTAATTGTAATGAGAAAATATAAATAAAAGGGGAAAAACGTGGAAGTGAAATTAGAATCTTTAGAAAAAGAAATAGGATATTTTTTTAAGAATATAGATTTATTAAAAACTTCACTTGTCCATAGATCTTTTGGTAATGAAAACAAAAAATACAAAAAAATAAATAATGAGAGACTAGAACTGCTTGGAGATGCAGTTCTAGATCTTATTGTTGCAGAATATTTATACAAACATTTTCAAAATTATTCAGAAGGTGACTTAGCAAAAATAAAATCTATGGCAGTAAGTGAACCAGTTTTGGCTAAAGCAGCAAAGAAGTTAGGAATGGGAAAGTATCTTTTACTTAGTAAAGGAGAAGAATTAACTGGAGGACGTGAAAGAAGTTCTATTCTTTGTGATGTTTTTGAAGCAGTATTGGGAGCGATATATCTTGATTCTGACTTTGACACAGCAAGAGAAATAGTTTTAAATCATTTAGAAGATTATATTGATCATATAGAAAGTGATGAAGATATTCTTGATTTTAAAACAATTTTACAAGAGTATAGTCAAAAGGAATATAAAACAGTGCCTGTTTATGAAGTTATTGGAGAAAAAGGTCCAGATCATAAAAAAATCTTTGAAATTTTAGTTAAAATTGGCAATAATGCTGAGGCAACAGGAACAGGAAGAAGTAAAAAAATAGCAGAGCAAGGGGCAGCTAAGGCTCTATGCAAAAAATTAGGTGTAAGTTAATGAAGAAGCATTATAACATACCTATTTTTATAAGTCATTTTGGATGTCCTAATGCTTGTGTATTTTGTAATCAAAAAAAAATAAATGGTAGAGAAACAGATGTTACTTTGGAAGATTTAGAAAAAATAATAGAGGAATATCTAGAAATTTTACCTAAAAATTCTTATAAAGAGGTTGCTTTTTTTGGTGGAACTTTTACAGGTATATCTATGGCAAAACAGAAAGAATACTTAGAAGGTGTAAAAAAATACATAGATAAAGGATTTATTCAAGGAATAAGACTTTCAACAAGACCAGATTATATAAATAAAGAAGTCATGGATCAATTAAAAAAATATCATGTAACAACTATTGAGTTAGGAGTTCAATCTTTTGATGAAGAAGTATTGAAAAAAAGTGCAAGATATTATCCAATTAATATGGTTTATGAAGCTTGTAGAATGATAAAATCTTATGGAATTAATTTAGGAATACAACTTATGCCTGGACTTCCTGGTTCAACTTTTGAAACAGATTTTGAAAGTGCTAAAAAAGCAGTGGCGATGCAACCAGAAAACGCAAGAGTATATCCAACATTAATAATAAAAGAAACAGAAATGGAAGAGATGTATAAACGTGGAGAGTATGAAGCATTTTCTCTTGAAGAAGCCATTTTAAGATGTAGAAAAATTTGTTCTCTTTTAGAGATAAATGGTATAAATATAATAAGAGTAGGACTTCAACCATCTGATGATTTAAGAAATGGTGGAGTCGCAGTTGAAGGAGCTTTTCATCCAGCTTTTAGAGAGCTAGTAGATGGGGAGATTTATTTTAATTTTTTGGAAAAAATAAAAATAAAAGATGGATTTCTTAATGTAAAAACAAATGAAAAAAATGTTTCTAAAATTGTTGGAATAAAGAAAAAAAATAGTGAAA
>JAHHTB010000202.1 GCA_020024855.1 Fusobacterium sp. | reverse complement strand
AGATTTTCATAATAACCTTAATGTTAATTTTTAGCATTAAGGTTATTTTACTGTTAAAATGTTCCCTTAAATTAGTATTCTATTTTTAAAATACTTGTTTCTTTTTTGGGAAAAAATAAAAAAGTGCTGATACATTTAAGTATCAACACTAAAAATTGTATACCCGAAAAATCTATCCTCTTTTACTTTATCAAAATTATTTATTATTTTCTAAACTTTTCAATAATCCCTCTTTAAATCCTATTAAAAAATCAAGAATGAAATAATATCCATAAAAAATAGCAAAACAGAATATAGTTGAAGTTAGATGAGATATTAACATTTTTTAAGTAAAGTTTCAAGTGATTTTATAAAATAAAAACGGGGATTTTAAAAAGCCCCGTTTTACTCTAAAAATAAAGTTTATAAGTTTATCTTTAATTTTTATATTTAAATATTTTATTCACATTTTGAATATCCACAATTTCTACAAGTAAAGCACCCACCAGTTACTTCTAATTCAGTTCCACATTCAGGGCAGATAGGATTTTTAAAATCAGATTGTTTTACAGAAAATTCTTTTTCATCTTCTGTAATTATTTTTTGTACAGCCTCTTTATAGTTTGTAAGTCCCATCTCTTTTTCAAATTTTTTCAAAATATTAAGAATAGCAGTAGGGCAAGTTCCACCTTGGCTAAGCTCTTGTCCCTTACTTCTTGCCACAGCAAAAGATGTACAGCCACTAACTCCTGCAATAGCTTTTTCAAGCATGAAAAGATTTCCTCCTAATCTTAATATACCTGACATATAGATTGCCACAGCCTGAATATTTTTTTCACAACCTCCAGTTCCACTTCTTATAACATAAATATCTTGAATACATTTTTCACTAGGAGAATATCCAATCATAACTTTTAATTTACCACAACCTATAAGCATTTTTTCAGGATAATAAATTGTATCTTTAGCAATAGGTTTAAGTTCTCCTCTTTTTATTTCATTTACTTTTTTAGCAATATCATCAACAGTTTTATCCTCTTTTTTAGGTTCAACAGTAAGTATTCCCTCTCTAGCACAACCTGAACGATAGATAGTCATACCTTTAAGCCCTTTCTTCCATGCCTCTATATAAAGTTTTCTTACTTCTTCAACAGAAGCTTTATTAATAAGATTTATTGTGGAAGATATACTTGCATCTATTCTATTTTGCCATACTCCTTGCATTTTTATTCTGTCCATAGGATCAAGATTTTGTGCAGAAACAAAATAATCAGGAAGTTCATCTTGAGAAGTAAGGTTATGTTCTTCCATATATTTTTTTGCAATAGGTATAAATACTTCATAATATTTATCTTCTCCATGAAGACTTTCAGTTTTTCTTGTATATGAGAAAGCAAAATTAGGCTCAATACCTGTACTTATTTCAAGCATAGTTCCAATAGATCCAGTTGGTGCTATTGTAAGAAGTTGTGAGTTTCTAAGTCCATAATCTTCAATCATTTTATAGGTGTCCTCATCTGCATTTTCTAAAAGGAAAGGAGATTTTAAAATGTACTCTTTTTTATATTCAGGATATGTTCCATATTCTTTTGCAAGAATAGCACTTTTTTTAAGAGCATTGTTGATAATTATTTTTGCTATTTTATCACAAAATTCAAGAGATTCAGGAGAACCATATTTCATTTCCATTTTAATTAAAAGATCTCCAAGCCCTAAAATTCCAAGCCCTATTTGACGCCATTTTTTTACTGATTCTCTTTGTTCTTCAAGAGGGTGAAGTTTTAGTCCCTCATCAAGAACATCATTAAGAGCTTTTACAGCTTTTTGAACAGAAGAAGCTAATTTTTCAAAATCAAAAGTTTTATCTTCTTTAACAAAGGTAGGAAGAATTAAAGAACCTAACAAACAACTTCCTCCTGCAGGTAGGGGTTCTTCAGCACATGGATTTGTTCCAGCATAAGAGAATTCTTTATCTTCACTAAGTAGATTCCAGTTTGATATTCTATCCCAGAAAAGAATTCCAGGCTCAGCATAATTCCAGTTTTGTCTTGCAAGTTCTGTGAAAAGTCTTCCTGCATCAATCTCTTTTTTATAAATTTCTCCAGTATCTTCCACATGAAATTCTGTAACTATTTTTTCATTTTTAAGGACAGACTCCATAAATTTTTTATCAACTCTTACAGAAATATTTGCTTTTTGTATTTTATTAAGATCAGATTTAATTTTTATAAAATCTTCTACATCAGGATGATTAATATCAATGGACATCATAAGTGCCCCTCTTCTTCCTTTTTGTCCAATTATATCAGTTGTAAGATTATAAAGTTCCATAAATGATACAGCACCTGTTGTATATTTAGCAGCATTATTTACTGCTGTTCCTTTTGGTCTTAATTTAGAAATATCAACCCCACAACCTCCACCATATGAATATGTTTTTGCTAATTTTTTAGCAGTTTCAAAAATAGATTCTAAATTATCTTCAGGGGGAGCAATTACATAACAGTTAGAATAAGTAACTTTTCTTCCAAGTTTATAAAGATTTCTATTAGATAAAATTCTTCCTGCAAAGATAAATTCTTTATTAAGAATCATATCTTCTACTTCTTTATCTCCTCCAGAAATTCTTGTTAACCATTGAGTAAAGTTTTCTCCATCATACTTATATTTTTTAGACCATATATCAAATCCCAGTTTATTTTCAGAGCCAAGCCAAGTGATAATATCCATTCAAAAACCTCCTCTAAAACTTTAAATTACTATTAGTGTACCACAATATTTAGTATAGTAAATACTTAAAAAATATTTTTTATTACTACATATTGTTTTATGAGAGATTTAGAAATTATATAAAAAATATATTTGAAAAATAGAAAATAATAAATGTGCTGAAAAAACTTATGCCTTTAATAAATATTGATTTTTTCTAAATATTGATGTAGAATAGGGAGAAAATCAAAGGTGAGAGAGGAAAAGGAATGGATTTTAAAGTAACAAATAAAAGTAAAGGAGAAAATAATAAGCAATATACTTATAGAGTTTTAAAGGATAATATTATGAATTTATCTTTAGAGCCAGGGGCAACTATTAGTGAAATAGAAATAAGTCAGGCTTTAAATGTTAGTAGAACACCTGTAAGAGAAGCAATAGTAAAATTAAAGGAAGAAAAATTAATTAATGTTTTTCCACAAAAAGGTTCGATAGTTTCAAAGATGAATTTAAAACTTATAGAAGAAGCAGCTTTTTTGAGAGAAATTTGTGATAAAGAGATGCTTAGAATAATTTGCTCAAAAAAAGAC
>JAHHTB010000201.1 GCA_020024855.1 Fusobacterium sp. | reverse complement strand
TTTATTAAAATACCCCTATAATATTGATATATACTCCACGAGCTTTATAATCATCATATCTTAAATCATCACTAAAGTCTGTAAAGTTATATCCGATTCCCACTCTTAAATTTTGATGAATATCATAATCAATTCCAGCCATTATACCTTCTTTTCTTTCATTGTCATCATTTGAAATCAACCAGTGATATTCTCCTGACACCCTCCATTTTTCAAAGAAGTTATAACTTAGGTTAACTGCATATAATGTTGTTTGTGCATCAAACCACTCACTTTCATCATTAGCAGCTTTCATTTCAGCTTTTTTATATGCCCATTTTCCACCTATATCTAATTTTTTAGTAAGTGAATATACAGTATCTATTGAGAAGATATTTGACCTTTCATCTAAATCCCCAAATGAATAATCACTATCTTCATCTACCCCATTTAAATCATAGATGTACGTATATTTCCAAAGCATATTAAGTCTATCATTCCATATAGGACGATAAGCTCCACCTATTCCAAGTTCCATAAATTTAGAATCGTACCCACCATTTATCTTATCTTCTGTTATAGAAAAATCTAATTTTCCAACCGCAGTCCATTCTTCATTATACTTATACTTAATATCATTTACAGTAAGCCATTCAACAGTATAATCTTCATTCCCTTTATCTCTTATCATTTCTAAACGGTTATTATATTTCCACCTATTTCTATCATCATAGTAAAGACTTGTACTAACAGAATTTCTTTTTGTTTTTCCATCTTCATCATCTAAATCTCCTTGTTCATAGCCAACACCAACTCTTAAATCTTTTGTTAAGTTGACATTAACTCCATAAACTTGAGTTAATTCTTTTCCTGAATCACTATCTTTATTCAGTTGATTTTCTTGGAAAATTTCATATTTCTCTCCAATTAAAACTTTTTGTCCAAAAGAAATATCATTACTTGTTCCATCATACATTCTTTCTTGTTCTAAATTTACATAAGTTTCATAAGAATCTGAAATAGCATAAGCAGCTTGAAGTATTCCTGCTGATTCTTCATTTCCAGCAGAATAATCTCCTGTTATTGTTAATTTATCAAAGAATTTTGTACTTCCTCCGATGTTTCCCATCACATCATTTGCATCCATCTTTGTTGTAGTGATTGCTTTTTGAGCTCCAATATATCCACTTGTATTTTGAGTAAATTGATAATTTAAAGTAACTCCTAAATCAACACTTTTTCCAATTCCATCAGATTCATAACCTTTGTCTGTAAAATGTCCACCTGTATCATGATCATGACTATTATTATCCTTGTTATTATCTTCCCCTGAATCTCTGTTGTCGCTTCCTCTTAATGCCACAGAAACAGACATCTTATCTGACACACCATAATTTCCTTGAACTGATAACTCTTGTTCTAAAGTTTTATCATCTTCATCTTTTGATTCCACTCTTGAAAATTCAGTTGTTAAAGATAATCTGTCATTAACTATATAGTCACTTTTAAACCCATACTCTGTATCAGTACTTCCATCATCAAGTGAATCTACTGAAAATCCTCCATCTTTTTTATTAAACCAAAATTCAGCCATTGATCCTTGAGTAAATTTATCACTTAATTCATTAAGAGCCATTACCCCTTTTATTTTATATGCCGAACCTTCGTTATCTATATTTTCAGAATTTTCCTCATCTTTTTCTATATAGTTTATATCTTTAAAATTAAGTCCACCTGTTGTTGAATAAGCACCTTTTCCCATTTTTCTTCCTTTACTTTGTGCATATTCCCACTCTACATAAGTATTATTTGTTTTCCTTAAAACTCCACTTAACCCTTGTAGTTCATAAGTTTCATCTATCTCTGTACTTTTTACATATGCTCCACCTAATTGAACATTGTCATTTATCCAATATTTACCACTTCCACCTGTTGTATAATCTGAACTATACAATCCATTTCTATCATAATATTCATATTGAACTTTTAAGTAAGTTTTAAAATCACTTATCGGACTATCTTTTATTACATCTCCAAGTTCCTTATATCCATATTGGAAAAGTGGCTCATTTAAGATAATTCTTCCTTGAATATTATTTATTGCATAATCTTTTCCCTCTGAAAGACTTACCTCTTTTACTTTTTGTCCTGTTCTTTGGTTTATTACCTCTATTGTTACTTCTTCACTTCCCTCTACTAAATCTCTATTTTTTAAATAGTAAAGGCTTCCACCTGTTGCTAAGAAAATATTATATTCTGATAAAGTTTCAGGATTTGAGAAGAACACAGTTCCTGAATATTTATCTTCATTGTAAGAAGTTGTTTCTTGACTTGCTCCTATAAATTGAGCTCCATATAGAGTTTTTGAATAGTTTAAATATTCTCCATTATCTACTGAAGAACTATAGTTTCCCCACATAGCCTTATTTTTATCCCATTCAACTCTTACATAAAATTGTCCTTGTGAATCAACATCCATCATAGAATAAGAATCATCACCAAAGGTATAACCCTTATCTTCTCTTTCCATATCTTTAAATATTTCTCTATTATCTCTTTTTCCCATTCCATCAAAGATATGCTTCAGCTCTTGATTTTCTGTATCCATTTGAGCAACTATACTATATTTTCCAATTCTATTTCTTGTGTAGAAAGCTAATCTTCCCTCATTAAACATTCCCTCATCATATTCTTTATTCTGAAGTAAAAGTTCACTTTGTTTTTCAACCTTATTTCTTCCCACTTTTATATCAGCTATTCCAACTAAGAAATGATAATTTTTATCTATTTTCATAGCTACTGGATAAGAATATAAATATGTCTCAATAGTTTCTTTTTCACTATTTTCTACTACAGAAATTTTATTTTGATTTGAAACTTTTTTCTCACTTAAAAGAGTTTCATTCTCATCTATTTCATTATAAGCATCCTCTACTTCTCCATGCTCTTTATTTTTTTCAATCTCTTTTATATCATAGACTTTAAATTCAAAATTATATTCTCCTGGAAGATAATACATCTCATATGCAAAATTTCCAAAGTCATCTACTAAAATTTCCTGTCCATCAAGAATTATTTTATTATTCTCTTTAAATCCTTTTCCATAAAATCTAACTTTATAGAAATCAATTGGAATTTGATGAATTTTTAATGATGATGTATCATATATTTTTTCTATAATCTCATCATCATTTTCTCTTTGCTTTTCAACATTTAGTGTTAAATCAAGCTCTTTTATTTCCGTTTCATCTTTTCTTCCTTTTTTATCTCTAACTATTAGTCTATAATAAATTTTCTTTAATTTACTAT
>JAHHTB010000200.1 GCA_020024855.1 Fusobacterium sp. | reverse complement strand
AAAATGAACAAATTAAGTTTAGATTTATCAAAGGTATTTGATTTTGTTAGTGAAGAAAAATTAATGAAGATGGAAGACGAAGTAAAGTTAGCAGTAAAAACTTTAGAAGAAGGAATAGGAGCAGGAAATGATTTTCTTGGTTGGTTAGATCTTCCAACAAATTATGATAAAGTTGAATTTGAAAGAATAAAAAAAGCAGCAGAAAAAATTAAATTAGATTCAGATATTTTAGTAGTAATTGGAATAGGAGGATCATATTTAGGTGCAAGAGCAGCTATAGAATTACTTTCTCATACATTCTATAATAAATTATCTAAAGAGGAAAGAAAAGCTCCTGAGATTTATTTTGTAGGAAATAGTATATCTGGGACTTACCTTTCACATTTAATTCAAGTGATAGGGGATAGAGATTTTTCTGTAAATGTAATTTCAAAATCAGGAACTACAACAGAACCTGCTATTGCATTTAGAATATTTAAAGAGATATTAGAAAAAAAATATGGTGTAGATGAAGCAAGAAAAAGAATATATGCTACAACAGATTCATCTAAAGGTGCATTAAAAAAATTATCAACAGAAGAAGGATATGAGACATTTGTAATTCCTGATAATGTTGGTGGAAGATTTTCAGTTCTTACTCCAGTAGGATTACTTCCAATAGCAGCTGCAGGAATTTCTATTGATGAGTTAATGGAAGGAGCAAAAGCAGCTCAACAAGATTATACAGTAGATTTTAAAGATAATGATTGTTATAAGTATGCAGCAATGAGAAATCTTCTTTTAAGAGAGGGAAAATCAATAGAGCTTTTAATAAATTATGAACCTAAAGTTCACTTTGTTGCTGAATGGTGGAAACAATTATTTGGAGAATCAGAAGGAAAAGATGGAAAAGGTTTATATCCATCATCAGTAGATTTAAGTACAGATCTTCACTCTATGGGGCAATATATTCAAGAGGGACAAAGAATAATGTTTGAAACATTAATAGATATTGTTGAACCAGACACAGATGTAGTAATACCTTTTGATAATGATGATTTAGATGGATTAAATTATATAGCAGGAAAAGGAATGAATTTTGTAAATCAAAAAGCAATGGAAGGAACTCAATTAGCACATATGGATGGAGGAGTTCCTAATATAAGAGTAGCAGTTCCTAAAATGGATGCATTTAATTTAGGATACTTATTCTATTTCTTTGAAAAAGCCTGTGGTGTAAGTGGATACCTTTTAGGAGTAAATCCATTTAACCAACCAGGAGTTGAAGCATACAAAAAAAATATGTTTGCTCTTTTAGGAAAAGCAGGATATGAAAAAGAAGCAGAGGTTTTAAATAAAAGATTAAAAAAGTAAGGTGATATTATGTTGTACAAAAAAGTAAATGGTTGGAAAGACATTTCATCAGAAAAAGTAGAAAAGATTTTCAGTATGGGAGAAGAATATAAAAAAGTTCTTGATATTGGAAAAACAGAAAGAGAATTTGTTGATTTTAGTATTGAACTAGCAAAAGAATGTGGATTTATTGATGCAAGATTTAAAGAAATTCTTGTTCCAGGAGATAAAGTTTATTATGTAAATAGAGAAAAAAATGCAGTTTTAGCTGTAATTGGTAAGGAAGATGTTTTACATGGAATTAATTATGTAGTTTCTCATATAGATTCTCCAAGATTAGATCTTAAAGCTAATCCTTTATATGAAGAATTTGAACTTGCATATATGAAAACACATTATTATGGTGGAATAAAAAAATATCAATGGGCTTCTATTCCTTTAGCACTTCATGGAGTTGTTGTTTTAGGAGATGGAAGAAGAGTAAAAGTTGTTATTGGTGAACATGAAGATGACCCTGTGTTTACAGTTCCAGATATTCTTCCTCATCTTGATAGAGTTGTTCAAGGTGAAAGAAAAGCAAGAGAGGTAATAAAAGGAGAAGAACTTCAAATTATAGTTGGATCTATTCCTTCAGTAGTAAAAAATGATGAAATAAAAGAATTAGTAAAATACAGTATTTTAGAAAGACTTAATGAAGCTTATGGAATAGTGGAAGAAGATTTTATATCAGCTGAGTTAGAACTTGTTCCTAGTCAAAGAGCAAAAGATGTTGGACTTGACAGATCTTTAATAGGGGCTTATGGGCAAGATGATAGGATATGTGGATATACTTCTTTAAGAGCTATACTTGATATAGATGGTATTCCAGAAAGAACAGCAGTATGTTTCCTTGCAGATAAGGAAGAAACAGGCTCAGATGGATCTACAGGGCTTCAGAGTCAATATTTAGAATATTTTACAAGTGATATTATAGCAAAAGCTAAAGGTGTTTATTCAGATCTTTATTTAAAGAAAACTTTATGGAATTCAAAAGCTCTTTCTTCAGATGTAACTGTTGGAATTGATCCTGTTTTTAAAAGTGTTAATGATCCACAAAATGTAGCTCAATTAAATTATGGAATAGTTATTACTAAATACACAGGCTCAGGTGGAAAATATAGCACAAATGATGCAGATGCAGAATATGTAGGTGAAATTAGAAAATTATTAAATGATCATGGAATAAAATGGCAAACAGGCATGCTAGGAAAAATAGATGAAGGTGGTGGCGGAACAGTTGCCAAATATTTAGCTATGAAAGGAATAAGAACAATAGATGTAGGTCCAGCTTTATTAGCTATGCACTCTCCTTTTGAGATTTCTTCTAAATTAGATGTCTATGAAACATATAGAGCATACAAAGTATTTTTTGAAAAGCCAAAACATGAAGAAAAGAAATATATAGCAAAAAGTAATAAAATATATTTATAAATAAAGTAGTAATTGTATTTTTTAAATAGTCTTGATAATAAAAAGGGACTGTTGTATTTTTAACAGTTCATACAAAAGTGCTGAAAAGAAGTTTTTCTTCTCAGCACTTTTCTTTTAAAATAAAAAAAGGTATAAAGTACTTAAAATTTTTGAAAATTTCTAATATGCATATACCTATGCAAATAATAAATAATTTTGGTAATAACACTTTTTTATCTTTAATGCAATATAAAATTTTTAGAAATTATAAAAAAGTATAAAATACTAAAAAATTAAAAAAATATTTTATTTGATTAAAGTGTTGAATTGTAAAGGATAGATTAAGTTTTGTAAAAATAAATTAAAAATTTTTAATAAAAAATAAAAAAAGTTATTGACGGAATATATATATTATGGTATTATACATCTTGTCCGTGAGAAACAGGACAAGATAATAAAAGGACATTAACAACAGAATAGAGAATAAAAAGACAAAACAAGCAAACCTTAA
>JAHHTB010000199.1 GCA_020024855.1 Fusobacterium sp. | reverse complement strand
CAATTGAAGTATTCTTACACGAAGTGTCGCAATTGACTTGACAATCTGTCATTTATTTTAAAAAGTTATCAAGGGGAAAAAAGCTTTTATTTATTTTCATAACTATTTTATTTTTAATAAAATATAAAACTAGAAAAATAATATAAATATTCTCAATTAAATTTATATTTATTTTATTTAAATTCTCATTTAGGCAATAAAAAAAGTACCTAAAAAGGTGCTTAAAACTTTGCATTTACTGTATTTATTTAATTTTATTGAATAAGAATTTCGCGTTAGAGTATTTTAGCGAAATTATTTTATAAAGCTTTATTTATCTAACTTATCTTTATTTTTAAGATTTTTTCATCCTCTCTCTTTTAAATATATTAAAAATATTTCTATCATCTTTTCTTTTTTCCATTTTATCTTTAAGATCCACAAGTTTATAATCAATTTCTTTAAAATGTTCTTCTAATAATTTGCTGTTAATTTCTTTATCCTGTTGTTGTTTTAAAAGCACTTGATTATTCTCGATTAACTTTTGACTATTCTCTAATAGTTTTTGCAATCTCTCTATTTGTTTATCTTTTTCTTTTAATTGTTCAATCAATTCAATATTAAACCTATGATTCAAGTTGAAAATATCATCTCTATCCATTGCTATCTCTTGCTCTACAGAGTTTTCTTTTTTTTCATTTTCAACTTTATTTTCAACTTTAAAACTATCTTTAATCAAGTTGAATAATTCCTCATCAACCATTGATTTTCCTTGTTTCTTAACTACCTTATCTTTATAGATTTTCAACTTAAGTTTATTATAAATTGAAGTTTTACTCACTCCAAGTTGAATTGAAACTTCTTCTATACTTCTCAACATCACTATTTACCCCATTTTTAAAGTTTATTCTATAGTTAGAAAATTCTTTAAATTAATTGAAAATCCTTTAATTTTATATTTTAATCCCACCATTTATAAACTGTCATTTTACTAATTCCAGTATCTCTAATACAATCACTTTTGCGAGCCATTGGGTTATTTTTTCTATATTCTTTTATTATTTCTTCTTTTGTTCCACTTCCCTTTGGTCTGCCTTCTTTATTTCTCCATTCACCTGATGGATAATCTATAACTTGTACTGCTCTTGTTCTTTTCAAATGTTCATTTTGTTTTCTATAATTACGCTTATTTTTTTCAATCTTTATATCAGTCAAATATGAAATACTATTTATTGGATAAGTTATATATCTATCCTCATAAGCTTGAAGTGCATCTATTACATCTTTTTCATTAAAAGGATTATCCTCACTTGCTGGCAAAGTATCAAACAACTCCATAAAATAAAAAGCATCTTTTTCAAGCTCCTCTCTTGAAATACCGGCTTTCCTAGCGTAAACTGCTAACATCATCATACAATAATATCTATGTCCTGTTTTAGCTTCCTCTAAAATCCTTTTCTTCCACCAATCATAAACTGCGCTGTTTACAGTCCATGTACCTTTAGGTTGCTTTTTAACTATTCTCTTTTCATACCATTCTGGATATTTAGCTTTAGCTTCTTCTAAAGTTAATTTACTCTTATATGTAAAATCATCAGCCTTAAATTCATCCCTAACAAACTTATTCATATACTCCATAGTTACACGGTCGCCTGTTTCAAAAGCCCTTGCTCTTTCACCTTTTTTAGTTATTGTTCCAACCATTCTAAACCCCTGAAAAAGGCTCTCATATTGAACATTATCTTCTAACTCTGTTATATATCCTTGCCATATTATTCTAGTTAATTCCTTCTTATATTTTTGCAACTGCTTAACTACATTAGGAAACAACATAATAGGTTTTTCAAATACATAATATAGATGTAATCCTGTACCTGAAGAAACCATATAAGTAGGCATAGGTATTCTATCTATATCCTCTATTTGGTGAAACAATGTTCTAAGTCCGAAAGGATCACCATTCTCTTTAATAATAACTCCATCTAAATCTATCGCTATTGCATATAAAGCCCTAGCATTATCACTACTTCTTTCTTTTCCAACATAACTAATAGGAGATACTAAACAAAAATTATCTCTAGACATAATCTCCTTAACTTTTTCTAAATCATCAGTTATTGTATGTCTTAAAATTTTATCTTTTCCATTCTTCTTTTTTTCTCCAGTAACTTCTACAACAATAGCATTATATTTTCCTTTCTCATAAACTCCTTTTTCTTGTAGTTCACCTTTAGGAAATATAGCTCTATAAAATTCTACTGGTTCTATCTCATCATAATATGTATATAAATATTCTGTTAATCTATTCTGCATAAGAAAACCTCCAAAAGCATATAATAAGGACGATATATTATCAATACTGTTAATTATACCTTTTTGTTAAATTATAACATATTAATTTCATGTTAATTTCATGCAATCTATCCTTAACTTATTAAAGTCTTTTTTATGATACTTCTTCCAAATTTAGTTTTTAAAGATAGTATTATTTTCATAAACGTTTGTAATGCATTTTTACATCCTTTATAAACTATACAATCCTTTATTTTAGAATAAAAAAAACCAGTTTAAAAAGGTTTACCTTTCTAAACTGGTTCTTCCTAATTTTATTTATAAAAGTTAGTTCCATATTTCTTAAGTTATAAAACCTCAAAAATTAAAATTAGTTAAAACAATAACTCAATACGGTATAAATATAATGGTTCTCAATTAACTAATATTTAATTCCTCAATGGTTAAATGCTCATTACAATATTAAATCTATATATGTAGATGGTCAAGCAACTAGAAACTGTATAAATGGAAGAGTACAAGAATGGCAAAATGCAATAGTTATCAATGTAGCTAAGAAATTTGTTCAACAATAAACCTATCATCTTCCTATAGAAATTAATATATTTCTTATTGCTAGGATATTCACCTGATTACAAGTATCACCTTTTGAATATCTATTTGTACTATCTTTACAGTTATAAGTAATCATAACTTATTTTTTATTTTTATATATTCGTATTTTAGTACTAATAGATAGCACTATAGCAATTATCAATAAAAATGTTACGTAGGCTATATTCAAACACCCTACAACCAGATTATAAGTTGAAACATAACTTGGAATTATCTTATCTAATACAAAACTGCTAGGTGTTATTATAGCGTAATATAAAATATTAAGTACTAAAGGTATATCAAGTACTAACAATATCTTGTATAGAATTTTAATAAATCTAACTAATTTATTTTTCGAAAGTTCTTCCATATTATACTTTGGTTTTTCTTTCATAGGTCATCACTAATCCTTTATATACTTAGTAAATATTATGACTTAATATAATTATTTAATAATTTTGTATATCCTAAATTCATTATATTTTTCAT
>JAHHTB010000020.1 GCA_020024855.1 Fusobacterium sp. | reverse complement strand
GAATAGAAGAATAGAGGTTAATTTTATTGAGGATGAAGTTGAAAATAAGGGGGAAATAGAAAATGGTGAACAAAATAAAGAAAGCATTTAAGAGTAATTTATTAGGGATATGTTTGGGGATAATAGGGCTAGCAAGTACTACACAAGCAATAGAAATAATTCCATCAACATATGTATATCAATTAAGTGCAATAGGAACTACACAGGATGTTACTTTCTATAATAGAAAGGATAAACCTGAAAGAATAAAAGTAAGTTTTAAACCATTTAGAACAGATGGGGATGAAAAGTATCTAGGTAAATGGGGAACAATTTATCCAAAAATTATAACAGTTCCACCTAGAGGACAAAAATCTATGAAATTTTCAATAGAGCCACCAGCAGGATTGGCAAAGGGTGAGTATAGAGCACTATTATTTATGGAAGAGTTAGAGCAAAAAGCTTTAAATCCAGAGGGAAAAGTTGTATTAAAAGATGGAGTTTCAAACAGTCAGGTTAGTATGTTAATTAACTTAGGTGTTGTAGTATATGGTTATTCAGGGGATAGAGAGAGTCTAGTAGTTTCTGGAAAAGTGAGTGGAGAGAAAGTTAAAAAAGATGAAATATCATTTAAATTAGAAAATGATGGAGAAATATCAAGTCCTTATACATTAGTTTTTGAAGGGACTAGAAAAGATGGAAGTCCAAGAATTGAGAATGTAGAGATAATGGTTGTACAAGGATATTCTGAAGATGTGCAAATGGATTTTCCTGATGAGATGAATGTAAGTAAAATATATTTAAAAGATTCAAAAGGAAATATACTAAAGAATTTTAAATAAAAATGAATTAAGGAGGAAGAAAATGAAAAAAATAATTGCAATGATAATTGGAATTTTGGGGACAGCAACAGTATTTAGTGCACCTGCTAACATGGGACCAGCTACTACTGGTAGTGTAAAAGATGGAAGTTATGTAGATGTTAGGGTAACAGCTAATGTAGTAGAAGGAATAGCCGTAAATGAGGCTTCACCAATTGATTTTGGAAATCTTGTAAAAGATAGTCATGCAACATCAGGATCACAAATCTATCAAAATGGAGAAAAAATAAAGGATAATACTCCTGGAAGAGTAGTTTATAGAGCGAACACTACAGGGTATAGTGCTTTTACAACTAGATTAGAAAGAGATAGAATCAATTTAGAGTGGAAAAGTGATAGTGGACAAACTGATAATACATCAACGAATACTACTATTTGGAATGTAAAAATAGAGGGAATAGGAATGAATTCAGAAGGAATTACTTTAGTAAATGGACAGGCTGAAAAAAAATTAAATGCTTGGTTCCAAGCGTATAATGCAGCTCCAGCAGGAAATAGAGCTATATATACTCCTGATTATGAAAATGGTAACTTAGGAAGACAACAAAAACTAGGTAACTATGAAGGTACAGTAAGAGTATATGCTGAGTCAACAAGAAATAATGTAGCAGGATAAAAAATATAATCCCGGATAAGGTTTCTTATCCGGGACTAATCAAATAAAAAGGGGAGAATAGTATGAAAATGAAACTTATAAAAAAACTGATGCTTTTCAGTATGTTTCTAAATTCAATATATTTAACTGGAAATAATTTATATGGAGCAAATGGGGCATATGAAGTTGGAACTAATAAGTTTGTGAAAGATATTGAATTCACTTTAATAGTTCAAGATAGTTTGTTAGTAGTTCCAAAGGATGCAGAAATAGATTTTGGCTATATATTGAAGGGTAGTACAGATACAAAAAAAGGAGAAACAGAGATAAAAATAGAAGGTGGAGATGATATTAAGGCTGTTAAAGCTACTTATGTTGATGGTGAAAATCAAAGTGATAATAGTAGAAAGATGCAAATAAAATATACTGAAGAATCAGAAATACCAAAAGAAGATGTTTTTAATAAAAAAGATTTAAAAGAAAATATTGAAACAGATAAAATAGATGTGTATTTTTTACCATTTGAAAATAGTTATGCTATGAGTAAAAAAGATGATGTAAACCAAACAATGATTCCTGTAAAAGCTGAAATAAGAGGAATAGGTAATGCTAGATTAGGAAAATATGAAGGAAAAATGAAAGTACAAGTAGAGGTAGTAACAGATAATACTTTTGAAATAAAGGGAGGAATCAAATGAGATTAAAATTATTAATGGGATTAGGAGCTCTCTTTTTCTCTTTAACTTCTTTTTCAACAGAATGGAAATATGAGGGTGGATTAGATGGTGGAGCTGGATTAATGATAGTCTATAAATCAATACCACCAATAAAAATAGAGGTAGATGAACCAGAAACAATGGTAGTTCCAAGAGGAAAACAAACTTTTAGATATACAGAGGTATCGAAGATAAAAGAGCCATTGAAGGTAAAAATAGAAGTACAATTTGATTCTAGCATTGTGAGTGATAATGGACTGAATAAAGATATAGTGAATCAGATGTATAATTCGGCTAAACTATGGTTTGATAATGATGGTATGTTTGAGATGATAGCTAGTGATAAACTGATATTTAAGGCAAATAATCTAGTGAATAGTGAAAATATAAAGGCAGAAGTATTTTTTGTAGATAAAAATGGAGTTAATGAAATGAAACAAAAAGTTACACGTTTTAAAGAAACAATACAAAATGGGTTATTAATTTCAGAAGAAGAATATATTGATGCAAAGTTTAATCTAGATTCTAAAGTAATGTCTTCTGGAAGTTACAGAGGAGTTACAAAATTAAATATAGAAATTTTAGGTAAAAATGGAGGGATAAATTAATAATGTTGAGGAAACAAATATATAAACTCTTTTTTTTCATATTAATATTTATAAGTTCAACAATAAGTTTTGGGGTAGATAGTAAATGCCAACAAGTAATAACAATATCATTTTATCCTAAAAATGGGGTAAAAGTTTATAATGTGAGTGGTGGCTCTAATGACAGAAGAGGAATAATAGATTTAGGACATTTTAATCAAAATAATAAGAAACATCTAATAGAAATTGGATCTGTAGTTGTAGATATTGAAATGGTAGAAAAAAATGAGAATAATAGTAATATTGAAATACCAGCAATTAATCCGACTAATTTAAAAAATATGATAACTAATAATTTTGAAGTAACTAATTTTATATCTGGTGGAAATGCCAGTGTAACTGTAAAAGCAGATAACTTTGCGACTATATTAAAAGAAGGACCAAATAAAAATGGAATATATTTATTCAAATGTAATGGAGATCATGCTAAGCATGTACGTCAGTTTAAATATAGATTTGATTTAATACTTGAAATAACTCCTAACGGAGCTGGAATGTATGGAATTTCAATAAAGAAAAATAATGGTGGAACAACATATTTAGATATTAAAGAGCTAGTTTTAAATCAGTTAAAAAATGCACAGCAATAGAAATGAAGGGGGAAAAAATGAATAGAATTAATTTAAAAACAGGAATAGCAGCATTACTCCTTTGTTTAAATGGACTTTCGTTTGCTGAGACTGAGGTGGGGCTATATTCGTTAGAAATTAATAAAAAAATAAAGACTAGAGGGACTAAAGTATATATTCAAAATGAAAAGCTATACTTTGAATTACAAGAACTACTAAGAGTTTTAGAATTAACAAATAATAAGTGGATAAATGAAAAATTTACTATTGATGAAGGTAATATTTATGGATTAGAAAAAGAGATAAATCTTGAAAAAAAATATATAAAAAAAGGTTATGAGAAAACAGCTTTTTCAGATGAGATATATGAAGCAGATGGAAAAATATTTGTAGAGACTAGTTATTTAGAAAAATTATTAGGGATAACAGATATAGATAAAAATGATGATCGACTAATAATGAAAATGAGAGCTAATTTCACTCTACCAATTGAGCTTAATAATATTAGAAAATATAGAAAAGAGGAGTTTTTAAAGGGAGATAATGCTACTAGAAAGAATATAGAAGCACAAAGAAAATTAGTAGCTCCTGGAAACTTGAGATTAGTATATAACTATGGAAAGACTTATCAGCCAAATTCAAATGAGTATAAGTATATTGATGGAGAGTATTTAGGACCATTACTATACGGAGATTTAGAATTATATTATGGTATATATCCAGATTTGGAGAACTATCAAACAAGATTGAAATATTCTGAAGTATACAAAGGGCATGATATCATTTTTGGAGATACTTCAGTAAGTATGCCAAATACATTGATGGGAACAGTTGATGGTATTAGAGGTATTAGTTTTACAAAAGATTATGCTTTAAGAACTGAGTATGATGAGGATAAAATAATAATAAAGGGAAAGGCACCTTTAGGGAAGTTTGTTGAATTATATAAGAACGGACAGTTGTTATCCTATGAAGATGTAAGGAATGGAGAGTATAGATTTGAAGATGTAAGTTCAACATTTGGATCAGATTCATTTCAAATAATTATATACAATTTAGATGGAACAATAAAAAAGGAAACATTAAATAGATATTCAAATACTAAATTGGAAAGAAAAGGTGACTTTGGATATAATGTTCAAGTTGGAGAATCAAAATACGATAAATATAATCAATTTATTGGAGAAGTAAGTTATGGTTTAACTGATAATATAACTATATCTACTGGTTACTATGATTTAAAATATAATAGCTATTTTGCTGATACAAATCCACAAACAAATAAAAGTATAAAATTAGGAGCTTTTCATGTAGGAAGTTTTGGAGAAAATCCATATACTGTTGAGTTAGAAACATTGAGAAATAAAGATGGAGAAATGGATTATTATTTTGATTTAAGTCAGAATTATAAAGATTTTATGTTTACAGCTCAAGGAGGAGATTACTCAAAACATACAGCCCAAAGAATAGATAAAAAGAATGAATTGTATTTAACAGCAAGTAAATCTAGAGTATTTTTTGACAATTTAAGTGTTGCCTTAAAATATTATGAAGCAGATTATTTAAATAACTTAAAAGATAGAGAATATGGAGCATCTTTTAGAACAACTGTTAGATCATTTATTCCTGAATATACAATTACTAAAAATACTGAGAGAGATTTGATAAAACATGATTTTGTAGTAAGAAGTTATTATTTCCCAGATTATATAATGTATGCGGGAGTATACCATACGAAAATTAGAGATTATAATGATACAAGATATAGGGCAGAAATATCAAGTAGAAGACATACTGAAAATGGATGGAGATATAGTGCTTACTATGAAAAAAGTGAAAAATTTGGAGATATATATGGTATAGCATTTAATTATGACTTTGAAAACTGGTTCAGTGCTGGAATAGATTATACGAGATTAAATGAGAGAAGTATGATGACTAGTGGCTTTACTATAGATAAAGTAATAAATTTATCAGATGTTAATAGTAGAGTTACAAATGTTGAAAATGGAAATATTCAAGGAAGAGTTTTCCTAGATAGTAATTATAATGGAGTTTATGACGAAGGAATAGATAAATTACTTCCAAGGACACAGGTAATTGCTAGAGGAATTGTTGGAATAACTAATGAAAAAGGAAAATATGTAATAGGAAATCTTTATCCAGAAAGATATGATTTAACTATTGAAACACCAAATCCACTTTATAAGTCACAGTTTGATAAATATAAAGTTAAGGTTACACAGGCTACACCTGTTTACTTAGATATACCAGTATATCCAAGAAAATTAGTATCTGGAACAATTAATTTTGAAAATGAAGGACTACAACATAGATTTATGAAGACATTACTAATCAATGTTATAAATGTAAAAACTGGTGAAAAATTAGAAGTTTGTGTTCCAGAAAATGATGGATACTTTATGTTAGAAAATATGACATTAGGAGATTATAGATTAGAATTAGAGTCTATTAATAAACCTGGAAAAATTTTAAAAACATATGATATAAAAATGACACCAGAAACAGAGGAGATAAATATGGAATTAAATATTTTAGGTAGTGACGAAGAAAAGCTAGACTATGAATTTATGGTGTATTAAAGGGGGGAGGAATGTAGTGAAAGATAAATCTAAATTGTTATTATTAGTAGGAATTTTGTGTAGTAGCGTCGTAGATGCTGCTACTTCAAATCCAATGGAGGATATTGAAAGGACACAAAGACTATTAGAATTAAGACAAAAGCAGGAATATATAAATCAACAGCTAAAGTATGGAGCTAAAAAAGGTAGTAAAATTGATAAAGAGACAATGCAAGAATTAGAAGATGGAAAGAAATATCTCTTTAATAAAATTGAGTTAATTGGTCCAAAATTATTAAAAAAAGAGACAGATAAAATTATTAAAGAGTATATTAATACAGAGATGGGAAAAGCACAGATATATGAACTTCTAACTAGATTGTCAAACGTATTTCTAGAAGCTGGATATACTACTACATTAGTGACACTTAAATCTGGAAATACTAAGACGGGCGAACTTATTTATGAGGTAAAAGAAGGAAAAGTTAGAGATATAAAATTTTTAAATAAGGAGATGGGGTTTCGAGATAAACTAAGAATGAAGACAGCATTTCCAATGAAAAGAGAAGAGTTATTAAATACAAGAGATATGGATCAAGGAATAGAAAATATGAATATAGGAGGTTATAATAACATAGCAGAAATAACACCTACAGAGGAATTTGGATATTCTGATATAGTGATTGAAGAGAACTATAGTCCTACAGGAATATATTTTGGAATGGATGATAGTGGATATAAAGATAAGGGAAGAAATAAAGTCAACTTCAACTTCTCACAAGACAACCTTTTAGGAATAAATGATAAATTAACATTAAATTATATTGAAAGATTGACTAAAGATAGAGATCTAGATAAAGAATCAAACTATGATATAGGATATTCATTTCCAATTGGATACTGGAAATTCTCATATAATTATAACTTAGGAGATAATAAAAATACAACTACAAGTCAGTTAGGACAGTATAAATCTGAAAGTAGAAGTGAGAAACATAAAATAAAACTAAGTAGAGTAATTTCAAGAGGACAATATCAGAAAACAACTGTACATGCAGGGTTAAAGTATAAAGATAACTACAATACATTAAATGGATTAGTATTGGAGGTAAGTTCAAAAAAATATGCAAGTACAAGTATTGCAATAGACCATACAAATAGATTTTTAGGTGGAACAATATTTGGAATGTTGGAGTATGAAAGAGGGATACCGTTTATGGGAGCAGAAGGAGATCCAAAGCCATTGGTATCAGGAGCATATAAAATAGAGTATGATAAATTGAATATGAACTTAGACTGGTTGAAGACATTTAATGCAAGTAAGCATGTTTTTCAGTATAGGCTGGGAATAGGTGCAACTTATTCAGATGATAGATTACTTTCAGCAGAACAATTTACAATGGGAGATGAGTATACAGTAAGAGGATTTAAAGAGAGTTCTGTAGCTGGAAACAAAGGAATATATATGAATAATACGATTACATATCTAGGTTCACAAGATATGAATAAATATCTTGCTATGTTTAAACCATTTATAGGTTTTGATGCAGGTATGTCAAAAGATAGAGATTTACCAGAAACTGATAGAATAATGGGAATGGCAGTAGGAGTGAGATTTAGTGCTGGTGGATTTAATGCTAGCTTAACTTATGGAATTCCATTAATGTGGGCAAATGATATGCCACATGAAGAGAATCCAATATATTTTAATATGAGTTATAGTTTATAATTATATAAGGAGGAAGAATGGATTATTTAAAAAAGAGTGAAAAGCTTTTAAAGCGTTGTTTAAAAAGTAAACGTAGAATAACTCTTAGTTTAGTAGTTGCTTTCTTAATAACTGGGGGATTAGGATTTACTGATGACGAAGCAGAAGCAAGAGATTTAAGATCAAGGAATGGGAATAATAGAATTACTGTTGATGATAGTAGTGGTTATAAACCAGATATAAGTAAATCACCGAATAAAAAACAAGATGTAATTGATATTGTAAAACCTAATTCTGGTGGAATATCACATAATAAATTTATTGATTTTAATGTTGGAAGAGATGAAGGTGTTATATTTAATAATAATGCTACAGACAAACCCTATAAAACAGAGCTATCAGGATGGGTAACTCAAAATACCAAGTTAAATGGAACAGCAGCAAAAACTATTTTAAGTGAAGTTACTGGAAATAATAGATCATATATCGATGGAATTGTAGAGATTGCTGGAACTAGAGCAGATTTTATTTTAGCCAATGAAAATGGGATAAATGTTAATGGTGGAGGATTTATCAATACAAATGGTGTGACACTAACAACAGGGAAGCCTAGTATAAATGATGGAAATATTGATGTTCAAATTAATAAAGGTGATATAGTAATAGAAGAAGGTGGAGTAGGAACTGCTGGAAATTACTTTAACTTAATTGCAGAAACAATAAAATTACATGGACAAGTTGCAGCTATGAAAGAACAAACAGATGCTGATATAAATTTAATAGCAGGAAAAAATAAGATAAGTTCTGTAAATAGTGATAATCCAAAAGTAGTAGAACATAATAAAGAAAATACAAATAATGAAAAATATGGTATCTATGGAAGTAGTTTAGGAGCCATGTATGGTAAAAATATTAGACTTATTAGCACTGCTCAAGGGCTTGGGATAAGACATGAAGGATTAATAAGAGCAGCTGGAGATATTCAAATAAATAGTAGTGGAAATATAACAGTTGGTGGATTAAATTCTGATAATAAAATAACTATAAATGGTAAAGGAAAGTTTGATACTGTAAGTGGAGATTATGATCTTAATAAAGAGACAAAAAATAATAAAAACAAATATAATTTCAGTATTAGAGCTAATGATGGAGTAGTAATCGAAGTTGAAGGGGATATTGAACTTGGTAATGAAATAATATCACAAGGATTAAAAGAAAAGCAAGGTTCTATAAAAATTAAAGGTAATAGTTTAAAATTAAAGGGTAGTAAAACTCACAATGGTTCTATAACATCAAATGGTTATTTAATGATAGAAGTTACTGGAGATTTGAACTTTGAAGAATTATTAAGACCAGTTTTTAAAGATTATGATCCAAATAAACCTCAACCTGTAATAACTATTGGAAAAGATAATCAAATAGTTGTAGTAGACCCAAGTACAGGATTACCATTATCTGAAGATCAATTCGAATGGAAGAGTGGAGGGGTTTATGCACAACATATAGACATAAAGGGAAATAATCTAAATAATGAGACAACAATAGGTAGTTTAGTTAATACAATTGAAAATGAAGGAAAAATTGAGCTTAAAGGAAATCTTTTAAATGCAGGAAAGATATCAACAAGTGGTTCTTTAGACATAATAGCTAAGGAAATAGAAAATAAAAAAAATTCATTGATATCTGGATCAAAAGTGACTATAACTGCAGATAAAGTAAATAATGCAGGACAATTAAGACAGAATAAAGCTAAAAATTCTGAAACTATAAGTATAGATGACAAGGTAACAATTAATTTAAAAAATGGAACATTTAGTAATACTGGAATAGTGTCAGGATTTAATGTTGAGATAAAAGGAGAAAAATTTACTTTTAGCAATGAAGATACAGGGCTTATAATAGCAGGGGATAATGAATATCCATACGGAGCAGGAAATATAAGTATTATTAATGGTAAAAAAATTGAAAATAAAGGAACTATTAAGTCAGGAAATAGTGGAGATACAAATAAAATAGATATTTCTGCTGAAGAATTAATCAATATTGGAAAAATTCTAGCATTCAAAGGAAATATTGATATAAAATTAAATAATAAATTTGAAAATAAAGGAGAAATTATTGCTTCTAAAGAGGATTCTGATGATAAAGGAAATGTAACTATAAATGTAGGAGCTGAGGAATCTGTAAACCAAGCTGGTGGAAAGATAGCTGGAGAAAATGTTACAATCAAGTCAAATGGAACTCTAACAAATGAAGGAATAATTTCAGGAGTTCAAAAAGTTTTAATTGAAGTTAATAAATTTATAAATGCTGATGATGGAAGTAAATTAGAGGAGTACCTACAATCATTCTATGCTCTATCACAACAATCTTTGGCTGATGCTGAAAAGATGTTAGAGGAAGCTAAAGAAGCAAAGCAGGAAGAAAAAGTAAAAGAGTTAGAAAAAGTAGTTGAAACTTTAAAATCTTTAACTGAAAAGATGTCTAAATTGGAAGTTGGGTTAATCTCTTCTAAAGAGATAGAAATAAAAACAAAAACAGATTCTTTAGAAAATAAAGGGATTATCCAAGGAACAGATAAGGTAACTTTAGAGTCAAAAACAACACTAAATAACAATGGTATACTTGAATCAGGTAAAGATATGAGTATAAAAGCAAAAGAGAAGATAACTAACTCTAATAGAATCTATGCTAAAGAGAATTTAACAATAGAGGGAAAATCTTTTGAATCAAAAGCAGAAAAAGAGAAGATTGATACATATTTAAAAGCAAAAGCTAAATATGAAGAAAGATTAAAAACTGATAAAGTTGGAAGCTTGGCTGAATATGACACAAAGATAAAAGAATTACAAGATCAATTAAAAAATGAGACAGAAGCAACTAAAGTAAAAGAGTTAACTTCAAAAATCCAAGATTGGCAAAAGAAAAAGCAAGAAGCAGCAACTCTTATGGCTAAGATATCAGCAGCTGGATTTGGAAATATAGAAGCTAAAGATGTAACTATAAAAACTACAGAAAAATTAGATAACCAAGGAATAATATTAACTAAGGAGAAACTAACTTTAGATGCAAAAGAGAGTGGAGATATTACTAATAGTGGAAGTATCTCTGTTGGAACAGATGCTGATATTAAAGGGAAATCATTTAATGATACTGGAAATATGAGTGTTGGAAAGGATCTAAAAGCTGTATTTAAAGGAATCTTTAGTAGTAAGGATCTAAAAATAGGAAATAGCTCAGATATTGAAGCAACTCATGCTAAATTTGAAAAATTAGCAGTTGGAAATGATGCTAAATTCAAATTAACAGGAAATAATGGAAGTAATAGTGTAACTTTTGAAAAACCAGGAACAGTAACTGTAGCTACTGATGATAAAAATGATGTTAATATCAAAGGTAGTTTAACTATTGAAGGTGGAGGTTTAGAAAATAAATCAAACACTGCAATAGGAAAAGATCTAACTATAAATGAATCAAATGGTAAAAAAGGAAAATTGGATAACAGTGGAAGCTTAAATATTACAGGAAAAGCTGATATTAAGGTTAGTGACTTTAAAAATAGTAAAGATATGATAGTTGGAAGTGGTTTAAAAGTAAACAGTGATAATGCTTTTAAAAACTCAGGAAAACTTCATGCTACTGGAGCAGAAACTGAAACAAGAGAAACAAAAATTGTAGATATAACTTCTAAAAAATTTAAAAATGAAGGACAGATAGTTTTTGGTGGAACAACAAAAATAACAACTACTGGAATAGATGATAATAATACCTTTGAAAATGGAAATAGAGGAAGTATAGATATTTCTGGAGATTTAACACTTAATGGAGATGCAACTATAAAAAATCAAGGTACTATAAAAACAACTGGAAAAACAAGTATAGATACAACAGGTAGTGTACAAAATCAAGGAACATTTTTAAATAAGAATTTAGATATTAATGCAAGTCATATCTATAATCAAACTAGTGGAAAAATAGAAACTACTGAAGATTTTAGTATAAAGGCTAAAAAGAATAATATTGGACATATTGAAAATAATGGAAGTATTCAAACTAAAGGAGCAGGAACTTTTGAAAGTAGTGAATTTAAGAATACTGGGAAAATAGCTGGAGATACAGAAGGAGAAAAGAATAAAGGAACTATAAGTATAAAAGTAAAAAATAAATTTGAGAATACCAATACTGGAAAAATAACAGGAAATGAAATCACAATTGATGGAAGTAAGAATACCAATGGAAATACAGGAAATGGAACTTTTGATAATAAAGGTGATATTCAAAGTAAAGGGAAATTAACTGTTGATTATTCTGGTAATAAAATAAATATGAATTTGAGTAGTGCTGGATTAAAATCTGATGATACTATGACTATCAAAACTGATGGAAAAATACAAGTAGATAAGGATGGAAAAATTTCTAACTGGGGATCATTAGATTTTCAAGCAAAAGATGATATTATTAATAATGGACAAATAGTAAGTAATAGTGATATTAAATTAAAAGGTAAAAATATAAAGAATGGAGAAGAAGGCTCAGCTGTTATTTGGAGCTTTGAAGATATGGAATTAACAGCAGAAAATGAGATAAGTAATAAAAATCATTCATTTATTAAAGCAGGATTTGAAAATAGAGTAGGAAATATGACTATTACTTCTAATAAGCTAATAAATGAAGGCTCTACTATTCAAGCTACTGGAAATATGAATATTAATGCTGATAAAGTTGAAAATATTGCTAAGATTGACTTTAAAGAGAAATTAGATAAAGATGATTTAAATTTTGCTAATATTCATTTACATAATGCTGGTACTGATGGGCTTTCATTTTTAATTAAGTTACCATCATTAAAGAATCAAAATATTACTATAACAGCCAATAGTAAATCTATTATAGAGGCAAAAGAAGATATAATTTTTAATGGAAAAAATAAAGATTTACCAACAATAATTGAAAATAAATCAAGTACCATTCAATCTGGGAGCAAAAATATAATTATTAAAGGAAACTTAATAAACAAGGCATATAATCAGTATCTTAGTGTAAAGGAATATTTTGAAGAATATACAAAAATTCAATTAGGAAATCAGGCAGAAATAAGTTTAAAAGAATTTTTACTAAAATACAAGGAAAAGCCAGCGGAATTTAATAAATTTTTTGAAAATTTAAGATACTATGTTACTAATGGTGATAATTCTATGTCTGAAAAAGAAAAAGCTGGATATGAATTACTTGTAGAAATGATGGATATGGTATATCCAAATTGGAAAATCGAATCTCTAAAAAATGATTTTTCTCAAAAATTAGAAGCAGAGTTAAAAATTGATGGTAATATGGGAAAGGTTAAGGAATATACAACAACAAATGGGCAATCTTTAATACAAGCAGGAAAAAATATTACCATAGAAAATGGAAGTTATTATGGTGGAAAGAGTGATAAAAAAGAAAATATAACATCAACTATCACAATAGGAAATGGAGAAACAGTACAAAAAACTGATGGAGAGTTTAAAGTTGAAATAGGAGATCCAAACGGTGTAACTGAGACTGAAGATGTAAAACAAGTACATGATGTTGAAATACAAAAAGGACAAATAACTATTAATGGAGTAACTATTGATGGTTCAACAGGAGGAACACTTTCTTCATTTGCGGTTGCAGGAACTGTTAACCCAGTAATATATATTCCTATTCCACAAGGAAATAATGGAATCTTTAGACCAGCTACTCCAAAACCTGGTGAAAGAGTTCCATATAAATATGAAACAAATATTGAGTTCATAGATCTTGACAAGTACTTTGGTTCAAAATACTTCTTTGACAAGGCAGGAATTGATGGAGATAAGTTTGGAACAGTAGTTGGAGATGCTTATTTTGAAAAAGAGTTAATCAATAATACTATAAAAAATGCTCTTGGATATAGTGGAGAAGTAACTTCTGATAATATAAAAGATATGCTAGATAATGCTATCACTCAAAAAGATAGTTTGAAGTTAGAAATTGGAAAACCACTTACTCCAGATCAGATTAATAATCTTGAAAAAGATATTGTTTGGTATGTTGAGATGGAGGTAGAAGGGGATATAGTATTAGTACCTCAAGTATATTTTGGTAAAGAAACTAGATTAAAAATGGCAGCTGCTGATAAAGGAGCAGGAAATGGATCTACATTACAAGCTGGTGGAAATATCAAAGTTCAAGGTGATGAATTCATAAATAATAATGGAAATGTTATTGCTGGTGGAAGAGTAGATATAGATGTAAAAAATGATATCGTAAATAATTCAACTGGAGGATTTAAAGGTGGAATTACTGCAGGGGATGATGTAAATCTTAAAGCAGGAAATGATATAACTATGTCTGGAGGAGCAATAAAAGGAGATGGAAATGTATCACTAGATGCAGGAGGATCTATTGATATAGAAGCTAAATTAGGATTTGATGAAAAAGGAAATCAGCAAGTAAGTGATCAAGCAGGAATTCAAGCTAAAGGTGACATAGAACTTAATGCTAAAAAAGATGTAAATATAACTAATAGTGATATTGAAAGCGAAAGTGGAAATGTAAATATTAGTGGAGACAATGTAAATATCAAAGATCAAAACTTAATTAGTTCAGAATCAAAACAAGAAGGAAGTGGATGGAATAGTTCATCATATAATAAAGTTGAATCTAAATCAGATGGATCAAACATTGCAGGAGACAATGTAACTATTAATTCTAAAAAAGATACAAATATACAAGGAAGTAATGTTGTTGCTAAAAATGATGTAAATCTAAATGCAGGTGGAAATGTAAATATTACAGATGGTAAAGATGTATCATATGAAACTACTTCAACTAAGAAATTAGGATTTGGAGAGGGAGGATTGACAGTTCAAGATTCAGGCTCTGAACTTACTCAAACTAAGTCAAAAGGAAGTACAGTAGGAGGACTTAACGGATTAAATGTTAAATCTGGAGGAGACATAACATTAAAAGGAAGTGATATGATTTCTGGAGAAGGAGGAATCAATATTGAGTCTAAAGGTGATGTTAATATAATAGATGGACAGGATACTGTAAAAGGAAGTTCATATTCTGAAGGATTTAGTGGTGTAAGTTACTCTAAAAATGAGAAACAATTTAGTGGAACAACATCAAAAGGAAGTGGAGTAACATCAAAAGGTAATGTAAATATTAATGCAGGAGGAAGTGTAAAATCTGTAGGAAGTGATATTAATTCATTAGGAGATACAAGTATTACTGCTAAGAAAGATGTTACATTTGAGGCTGGAAAAAATACATATGAAGAGAAATCAAGTAATATAAATGTTGGAATAACTAATGCAGGGGCAAGTGCAGGTGCAGGTGGAGCAAGTGCAGGAGTTCAATGGAATCCAACAGATGGTGGTTCTTCAAATGTTGTAACAGGCCAAGCTGTAGAAGTATCTAAACAACAACAAAATATGGGTAATAGTAAAGGTGGTAAAAACTATATGGATTCACTAGCTCAAGCCCATACAGAAGTTGGTGTATCAGTTAAAAAATCTGAACAAAAGAGTACTACATGGACAGAAGGAACAGTAAATACTGGTGGAAATCTAAATATTAAGGCTGGAGAAACAGTTGATATTGGTGGAAGTGATTTCTCAACTGGTGGAGATTTAAATATTACTGGTAAAAAAGTAGATACTACTAAGTATGAAGATAAACATGAAACTAAAAATGATGAATTCTCTTTAGGAGCAAAAGTTGGAAATACTACTACAAGTAATATTGCAGATACAGTAAATAAAGGAATGCAGATAGGTGAAACTGTAAATGATCCTAACAAACAATTAAATGAAGGATTAACTGCAGCTCAAGGAGTAGGGGCAGTAACAAATATGATATTTGGTGATTTAGCAGGAAATACTACATCTGTAACTGGAGAATTGAAAGTTAACAAATCAACTTCTGTAACTACTGAGGAAAATACAACAACTCTTGACTCAAAAGGAAATATAAACATTAAATCAACTGAAGGAGATATTTCTTTAAACGGAGTTGAAGTAAAAGGAAATGATGTAACACTTGATTCAGCAGATAAAATCAATATTAGTAGTGCTAAGAAAACAGAGAAAGAAAATTCAATTGGATTAGGAGCATCTGGTGGAATTACTGGAAGTGTTGGAGTAGGAGCTATTGATGGAGCTTATGCTCAAGCTGGAGTTACAGGAAGTGCATCATTTAGTAAAAATGATGTTAATAATAAGATAAACAAAGGAAGTTCAATTTCAGGAAATAATATAACAATAAAATCAAAAGGGGATACTAACATTACTGGAAGTACAGTAAATGCAGAAAATGAGGCAAATCTTGAAATTGGAGGAAACTTAAATATAAAAACAGAAACTGATCAGATTGATGATTCTAGAATAGAAGGATTTGCAGGATTAGATGTATCAGGTGGAGGTTCTTCAAGTACAATAGTAACAGGAGATGTTGGAGTATCTGCTGGTGGAGGACAAATCAGTAAAAAAGGAAGTCAACTTTCTCAACAAGCTGGAATTACAGCTAAAAAATCTGTAAATGCTGATGTTAAAGGAGATCTAAATCTGAAAGGTGGAGTCTTAGGCTCTGAGACAGGAAATGGAAGCTTAAAAGTAGGTGGAAATGTAACTGTTGAAGATGTTAAAGCTGATTATAGCGAAGGTGGAGCAATTATTGGTGGAAACTTTGGAACAAAAGGTGGAGGAGTTCAAGGAGAAGTTGGAGATGTTGTTGATAAGAAACAAACAGGAAAAGGAACTCTTGGATTTAACTCAGAGAATGTTCAAATTGGTGGAGATGTAACTGTAAATGGAAATAAAAATACTGGAGATAATAAACTTGATGGAGTTAATACAGACATTAATAAATCAATAACAACAGAAAAGGATGTAACTAAATCAGGTGGAACATTTGGAATTACAGGAAGTCTTCCAGCTGGAAAAGGTAAAAAAGCTAAAAATGATGATACAGATGGAGGAATGGTTCCAGAATTCAAAATACCAAGACCAGAAGTAAATATACCAAAAGTACCAGCTAAAAAGGCACCAAGTGAACCAACACCAGAATTCAAAATACCGAGACCAGAAGTAAATATACCAACACAAACACCACCAAAAGTAGAGAAGAAAACAGAAATTCCAGTACCACCACCATTACCAGCTAAAAAACCAGTAGGTGGAGATGTGGTAGATGGACCTAAACCACAAAAACCTGATACAGGAGGTTATGTAAAAAATCCAGAAACAGGAAAATGGGAAAAACCAAATACTGGAAATGGAGCAATCACAACAAATGGACCATTTGGAAGTAAAGAATCATTAGATGGATATCAAAAGGGATTAGCTAATCAAACAGTAGAACCAAAACCTCCAGTAAAAGCCCCAGTAACAGAAGGAAAATGGGAGAAAAATCCAGAGACAGGAAAATGGGAAAAACCAGATGGAGGATTACCAGGAATAAAAGCAACAAATGGATTCTTTGGAAGTAAAGATGCTGTTGATGGTTTCCAAAAAGGAATAAAAGGTGAAAAGAATGAATCAAAATCACCAGTGAAAGCCCCAGTAACAGAAGGAAATTATAAAAAAGATCCTAGTACAGGAAAATGGGTTCCAGCAAATGGAGGAAATAGTACAACAGGTGGAGTAACAAAAGGAGATGTACAAGTTCCAACAAAACCAGATGGAGGAACATCAAATAAAGGATCAGAAGTAACTGGAAATAACGGAGGTTACGTAAAGAACCCAGAGACAGGAAAATGGGAAAAACCAGATGGAGGATTACCAGGAATAAAAGCAACAAATGGATTCTTTGGAAGTAAAGATGCTGTTGATGGTTTCCAAAAAGGAATAAAAGGTGAAAAGAATGAATCAAAATCACCAGTGAAAGCCCCAGTAACAGAAGGAAATTATAAAAAAGATCCTAGTACAGGAAAATGGGTTCCAGCAAATGGAGGAAATAGTACAACAGGTGGAGTAACAAAAGGAGATGTACAAGTTCCAACAAAACCAGATGGAGGAACATCAAATAAAGAGGTACAAGTTGGTGGAGGAACATCAAATAAAGGATCAGAAGTAACTGGAAATAACGGAGGTTACGTAAAGAACCCAGAGACAGGAAAATGGGAAAAACCAGATGGAGGATTACCAGGAATAAAAGCAA